>NZ_KE148622.1:407-1629 GCF_000410635.1 Comamonas sp. B-9 | reverse complement strand
GGCGTCGGCCCGGCCGGCGCGCGCGAGCGCGCGGCGGATGCGCGGCAGGTTGCGCCCCACCTTCATCACCACCAGCGCATCGGCCGTGTCCATGCGGCGCACCAGCTCGTCTTCAGACAGGGTGCCGGTCATCACGCTCAGCACATCATCACCCCAGGTGATGGGCTCACCGGTGGCATGCCAGCAGCCCACCATGCCGGGGATGCCGGGGACCACCTGCAGGTCTACATCGCCACGCGCACGCAGCCGCGTGTAGAGGTGCATGAAGGAGCCGTAGAGAAAGGGGTCGCCTTCGCAGAGCACGATGACCTGTTCCTGCCGGGCCAGCGCGGCCAGGCGCAGGCACCAGTCGTCGTAGAACTGGGCCAGCTGCTGCACATAGGCGGGGCTGTCCACCGGGATTTCGGTGGTCACCGGGTACTCCATCGGGTACTCGGCGGCCTGGACGCTGAGCATGCCCTCGACCAGCTGGCGCGCCTTGCCGGGCCGGCCTTTCTTGCGGAAAAAGGCCACATGACGGGCGCCGCGCACCAGGCGGTCGGCCTTGATGCTCATCAGTTCGGGGTCGCCCGGGCCCAGGCCCACGCAGATGATGCCCGGTGCGGCGACGCTGGTCTTATTCAACATGGCTGGCCATGGCGTTGACGGCGGCCACGGTCATCGCCGAGCCGCCCAGGCGCCCGCGTACGATCATCGCCGGCACTGGCAGGTCCTGCATCAGCGCCTCTTTGGACTCGGCCGCGCCGATAAAACCGACCGGAAAGCCAATGATGGCCGCAGGGCGGGGGCAGCTCGGGTCCTGCAGCATGTTGAGCAGGTGAAAGAGGGCGGTCGGCGCATTGCCAATCGCCACCACGGCGCCGGCCAGGTGCGGGCGCCACAGCTCCAGCGCCGCAGCGCTGCGGGTATTGTTCATTTGCTGCGCCAGCTCGGCCACAGCGGGCTCGTGCAAGGTGCAGATCACCGGGTTGCCAGCGGGCAGGCGCGAGCGGGTAATGCCTTCGCTGACCATGCGCACATCGCAGAGCACGGGCGCGCCGGCCTCCAGCGCGCGCTGGCCTGCTGCGACCGCGCCAGCGGAGAACTGCACATGCGCGGCCAGCTCCACCATGCCGGCGGCGTGGATCATGCGCACCGCCACGCGCTCCTCACCGGGGGTGAAGCGCTGCAGATCGGCCTCGCGGCGAATGGTGGCGAAGGACTGCCGGTAGATCTCGGCGCC
>NZ_KE148622.1:0-384 GCF_000410635.1 Comamonas sp. B-9 | reverse complement strand
GAACCATTACATTTCTTCAAACAACAGCCCGGGATTGTCGCGCAGACTGCGCTCGCTCCAGCGGGAATCGGGGACGGCCTGGGCCGTGGCATGGCGGGCACGCCCAAACAAGGGGCCTTCGCTGCCCGCTTGGGCCACCAAGGTGACGCTGGCGGGCAGCTGGCGTGCGCAGCCTTTGCTGCAGCCCGAGACATGCAGGTGGGCGCCCTCGGGCACATGGGGGGCCAGGGCCAGCGCCAGATCCTGCGTGGGGGCCAAGGCTTGGCGGCAACCAGGCGCGCCGCTGCAGGCCGAAACGCGCAGCCGCGCATCTTGCGCATCGCAGATCCAGTGGTCGTGCTCGGCCAAGCCCGCCCCTGGCATGCCCTGGGGCGCAAGGCCTTC
>NZ_APCR01000616.1:0-4684 GCF_000410635.1 Comamonas sp. B-9 | reverse complement strand
AGCCCTCGCCGCCCCGGCCAACGCCTGGCCCGCCGGCCGCCTGCCGGCCGAGGTCGAAGCAGCCCTGCAGCGGGGCAAGGTCGCGCCGGATGCGGTCTCGGTGGTGGTGATGGATGTCAGCGGCGCGCAGCGCCCCCTCCTCGATGTACACAGCGATGTGGGCCGCAACCCCGCCTCGGTGATGAAGCTGGTGACCACCTATGCGGCGCTCGAGATTCTGGGCCCCGCCTACACCTGGGACACCCGCATTGCCACCGACGGCCAGGTCGCCCAGGGCGCCCTCAATGGCAATCTTTATGTGCAGGGCTCGGGCGACCCCAAGCTGGTGATGGAGCGCCTCTGGCTGCTGCAGCGCCGCCTGCTGGGCCAGGGCATCCAGGTCGTCGTTGGCGATGTGGTGCTGGACCGCTCGGCCTTTGCGCTCCCACCCATCGACCCCGCACGCTTTGACAACGAGCCCTACCGGCCCTACAACGCCGTGCCCGATGCGCTGCTGCTGAACTACAAGTCGCTGACGATGCGCTTTATCCCCGATGCCGCCGCTGGCGTGGCGCGCATCGCCTACGAGCCGGCCATCGCGCATCTGCGCCTGCCCAGCACCGTGCCGCTGCTCAAGACCAAGGGCAATGCCTGCGGCGACTGGCGCGGCGCGCTCAAGGCGCAGATGGCCGATGCCACGCAGATCCAGTTCCTGGGTGGCTACCCGGCCGCTTGCGGTGAGAACAGCTGGGCGGTGGCGCCGGCGGCCCCCGACCGCTTTGCGCCCCGCGTGTTTGAAGGCATGTGGCGCGAGCTGGGCGGCAAGGTGACCGGCCAGGTGCGCATGGGCACCACGCCTGACGGCGTGCAGCCGCTGATGAGCTTCAGCTCGCCCACCCTGGGCGAGGTGGTGCGCGATATCAACAAGTACAGCAACAACGTGATGACCCAGCAGGTGTTTCTGACCCTGGGCAAGGAGCGCGCGGGCGTCGGCACCTTTGAAGGCGGCCGCCAGGCGGTGGCGCAGTGGTGGAGCGAGCGCGTGCCCGGCATGGCGCAGCCCACCATCGACAATGGCGCCGGCCTCTCGCGCGATGCCCGCATCACCGCCGGGTCGCTGGCCAAGATGCTCTCGGTCGCCTGGAACTCCAACGTCATGCCCGAGCTGATGGCCTCGATGCCGATCGTGGGTGTGGACGGCACGATGAAAAACAGCAAAAGCGCCCATACCGGCGGCGCCCACCTGAAGACCGGCACGCTGCGCGACGCCTCGGCCATTGCCGGCTATGTCAATGGCCGCGACGGACGCCGCTGGGTGGTTGTGGCCATGGCCAACAGCGACAATGCCCCGCAGGCACGCCCCGCCTGGGACGCGCTGATCGACTGGGTGGCAGCCCAGTAACACGGAGGGCGTAGGCAGGTCGGGAAAAACCTGCCTGCCACCAAGGTTGGGCTGCGGTGGTATCGGTGTACATTGCGCGTTGGAGCATGGTCGCAAGCCATAAGGAGCCCTGCATGAGTCTGCCTTCGAAGACCTCGCTGTTTGCTGCTGCCAAGCGTTGGGATGCCGCCTTGGTGGCCCAGCTGCTGGCGCAGGCGCCGCAGTGGGCCCAGGCGGTCGATGGCAAGGGGCGCACCGCCTTGCAGGTGGCCTGTGGCGTATCCGCGCAAAACGCCCCATCAGCCGATACCAACGGCCTGGAGACCGTGGCCACCTTGCTGGCCGCCGGTGCCGTGCTGGAGGCCGAAGCCCCGATGGGCGAATGCAATGGCGACTTTTGCGCCACTGCGCTGTGGTTTGCCGTTGCCCGGGGCGAAAACCTGCCGCTGGTCGAACTGCTGCTTTCGCACGGCGCCAATGCCAGCTACTCGCTGTGGGCCGCCGTGTGGCGCGATGACGAGGCCATGTGCCGCGCGCTGCTGCAGGCCCAGCCCCTCCTTAACCTGCGCGAGCACGGCGAAACCCCTGTTTTCTATGCCGCACGCCTCGGTCGCCTCAAGACCCTGGAGCTGCTGCTTGACGCCGGCGCCGACGTCTCGGTGGCCGACTTCAAAGGCCGCGACGCGGTCGATATCGCCGTGGCGCGGCGTTTGCCCCAGGGGCTGATCTACCGCATGCAGCAGCTGCGCCAGCCTCGACTGGCCTGACGATCCGTTGCACAACTCTTTGCCCGGGTTTCAGTGCGAACCCGGGCGGGCCATTGCGCTGCCTTCCTGCTACTGCTCCTCGATCCGCTTCTCTTCCATGAGGCAATGCTTGGCATGCTTTTCTGGCCAAGCAACTGGCGGTGGTCAGTACCCATCTTCCAGATGACTGTTGCATTTGCCTAACTGTCTGTCAGCTTCCTGTAAGCAGTGTTCATTCCAATGCGCTTCAAGATGAAATAAAACTATCAATTGATATCAGTAAATTGCTGTTGTTAATTTATGGATGTCAAGTGAAGTGGAGGGCCAGGGGTGCATCCATGGACCTGGACCGACTACAGATGGACACACGGTATGTATCAAAAAATGAGGGGCCGCCCGCTGTTTACCAGCTGGGCGACGGTGGTGGGCATGTTCGTGCTGGGGCTGCTGTATTCGATCAGCAGTGCCTTTGCACAAGCCGCAGATGCCGTGTGTGCAGAAGTCAAAATTGTCATTGAGCAAAAGCTCTCGCTGGAGCGCCAGGCGTTTGACGCCAAGATGGTCATCACCAATGGCCTGGCGGACCAGAAGCTGGAGAACGTTTCCATCGAGCTGAGGTTCCTCGACGCCAACAACAACCTGGTGATCGCCACCTCGGACCCCAATGCACAGGGGGCGACTTTCTTTTACCGAACCGACCAGGTGACAGGCATCACCAGTCTCCAGGGGGGTGTCATCGCGCCCAAGGCGGTGGCCCATATCAACTGGCTCATCATTCCTGCTGCGGGCAGTGGTGGCAGCAACCCGCAAGGCGCTGTGTACTACGTGGGGGCCAAGGTCAGCTACACGCTCGATGGCAAGGCCGATTCCGTCGAGGTGGCGCCAGAATCCATCGTGGTACGCCCCCAGCCCGAGCTGGTGCTGGATTACTTTTTGCCGCGCGATGTCTATGCCGATGACGCCTTCACGCCAGAGACCGAAGCGGCAGAGCCCTTCACCTTGGGCGTCCGAATCAAGAACCAGGGCGCAGGCACCGCGAACAAGACCAAGATCGACACGGCCCAGCCCCGCATTGTGGAGAACCGGCAGGGCCTGGCGATCAGCTTCCAGATACTGGGCGGCTATGTGGGCGACCAACCAGCAGGCAAGAGCCTGCTTTTGGACTTTGGCGATATTGAGTCAGGTACTTCCAAAATGGGCCGCTGGTCCATGGTCACCAGCCTGGCGGGCAAGTTTGTCGAGTTCAACGCCAGCTTTACCCATGCCGATTCCCTGGGCGGCGCAGTCACCTCGCTCATCAAAGAGGTGCGCACGCATACCTTGATCCAGGACGTGCGCGTGGATCTGCCGGGGCGCGACAAGGTGCGCGACTTTCTGGCCAAGGATGGTGATGTTTACCGGGTCTACGAATCCGATGGCGCGGACACCGAGGTGCAGAACCAGACGGCATCGGCGCAGATGACCGTGCAAGGCAACAACGCCAGCCTGCGCTTTAGCCCCGTGGCACAAGGCTTTGCCTATGCCCGTGTGCCCGATCCGGCACGTGGCGCCAAGCTGCCCGTGCAGGTCACGCGGTCGGATGGCTATATCGTTCCTGCAGAAAACGTCTGGCTGTCCAAAGAGCGCAATGAAGACCTGAGCTGGAGCTACTTCCTCAATATCTTCGATGCCAATACCAGCGGCCAGTACAGCATTGGCTTTGTGGCCGGCGCGGCCGAGGCCAGCATTGCGGGCCTCGTGTACCGGGACAGCAATGCCAATGGCCTGCGCGACAGCGGCGAGCCCGGCATCCCCGTGACCGAGGTCAAACTGAGCGGTACCCAAGCCAGCACGGGTGCCGCCGAGCTGCAAACGGCGTACACCGATGCGCAAGGCGCGTTCCACTTCACCAACCTCAAGCCAGGCGTCTACACCTTGGTCGCTGGTGTCAGCGATGGCCTGGTGGATGGCTCGGCGCTGGCGGGCTCTGCGGGTGGGCAGAGCGAGGCGGGCAAGTTCAGCAGCATTGAGCTGACTGCTGGCACCGCTGCAGCCGGTTATCTGTTTGCCAAGCGTGCCGCCACGCCCGACAACCCCGATCCCGAGCCCAAGGCTGACCTGGCAGTGGCCGCCGGCGCCACCCCGGCCACCGTCAAACGCGGCGATACATCCACCGTCACGATCACCGCAGAAAACCTGGGCCCGGCAACGGCTGTGGCGACCACGGTGAATGTGGAAATACCTGCGGGCTTAACCGTGCTGAGCCCATCGGCCGCTGTGGGCAGCTATGCCAATGGTGTCTGGACCCTGGGCGATATGGCAACGCGTTCCACCGCCATCCTGACCCTGCAAGTGCAAACAGCCAAGGACGGCAGCGCCAAGGAGTTTGCCGTGGCTGCGCGTATCGGCTCGTCCACCAAGGACGATATCAGCAGCAACAACAGCGCCTCGACCCTCATCCGAATCCAGGACAGCGAAGCCGTGACTGCCACCCAAACGGCAGACCAAGGTCTGCGCGTGCTGGCCTATATCGGCTGCGGCGCAGACACCGCCTGCGCTGCGCAAAAGCGCCAGACTGTTGATTTCCATGCAAACCTGA
>NZ_APCR01000614.1:0-1075 GCF_000410635.1 Comamonas sp. B-9 | reverse complement strand
GGCGCTGGTGCCGCTGCTGGTGTACTGCGTGCCGGCCCTGCGGGTGCGCGGTGGCATGGGCTGGTGGTCGCAGCGCCTGGCGCTGGGCGGCGCGCTGGCAGCCTGGTCGGCCATTGCCACCGTACAGCTGTTTGACGAGGCCACGCGCCAGACCCTGGCGGCCTTTGCGCTCAGCGGCGCCTTGGTGGCTGCCAGCTTGCTGGTGGCGCTGTTCAGCCGTTTTCGCGACTTTATCTGCACCTGCCTGGCCACCTTGGCCGCCAATGTGCTGGTGCTGTCGCTCATTGCCCGCTGGATATTCGAGTGGCATGAAACCGAGGCCCTGCTCGCCTTTGCCGTGGTGGTGATGGTCTGCCTGGGCGCCTCGGTCAAGGCCTTGATGGCCGCGCAGCACTACCTGCATGCCCAGCAGCGCGACCACCAGGAGGTGCTGTGATGGCAGCTATCCGACCTCTGTCATTTCTGCGCACGCAACCGGCCTGGTGGTCCCCGGCCCGCCAGCAAGGCCTGGTGCAAGGCGATGCACCTGTGCAGGATCTGGATGAGCCCCCGGTCCTGGTGCTGGCGCTGGCCATGCTCGGTGCGCTGGCCAGCCTGGTGCCGCTGGCGGTATTTCTGGCGCTGGCGCTGGGCGAGCGTTTTGTCTTTGGTGCCGGCGGCGTGGTGCTGGGCCTGGTGTTTCTGGCCGCAGCCGGTGGTTTGATGCGCCAATCCCGCCATGCCTTCATCAACTGCGTGGCGCTGGTGCTCTGGTGCGCGGGCGGGCTGCTGGTGCTGGTCAACCTGGGCGATGTGGCTGACTCACGCCTGGGTGTGCTGCTGATTGGTACGGTCTCGGCGCTGGTGCTGATGCTGGGCGCCGCGCTGGCGCAGATGCGCTGGATCCAGTCGCTGATGGGCCTGGGCTGGGGCATGGCCGTGGTGGTGAGCCTGATGGCGCTGCAGTCCTGGCTGCCGGCCTTGCTGCCGCTGCAGCTCGATGCGTTGCTGCCCGCGCTGCTGTGGTGCCTGTGGCTGCGTGGCGAACCAGCGCGCCTGGCCACGCCGGCGCAGCGCTGGTCCCAGCCGCGCTGGG
>NZ_KE148621.1:5647-9558 GCF_000410635.1 Comamonas sp. B-9 | reverse complement strand
GGCGGCCGTGGCCCACGCCGTGACGGTGGCCAGGCGGCCCCCGCTGCGCCCAAGGCGCCTGCCCGCCCACGCCACCCGGTGGTGGAAAAGCTTGCCGGTCTGTACCCTGCACTGTTTGGCGACCAGCCGCTGCCGCTCAAGCGCGGTGTGTTCCAGGACCTGATGGCCGCCCACCCCGACGCCTTCGAGAAGAACGAGCTGAAGGTGGCCCTGGGCCTGCATACCCGCTCGACCCGCTACCTCAACGCCGTGGCCATGGGCCAGCCCCGCCATGACCTGCAAGGCCAGGTCGTCGAGGCGATGGCGCCTGAGCATGTGTTCCATGCGCTGGTGGAGTCCTTCCGCCGCCGCAAGCCGCGCGACGGCGAAGACCTGCAGCTCAAGCTGCGCCGCCGCATCGGCATGGCCTATATCGCGTCCGACCTGAGCCGCGACGACTTCCTGGCCAAGGTCCAGGTCAAGGATGAAGCGACCCAGGCCCTGCTGGCAGCCGCCATGCAGGAAGTGGCCGAGTTCGACGCCAAGGCCGAAGCCCTGGCCACCGCCCATGCCGCCAGCGGCAAGAGCGTGGCCGAGTTTGCCGATATGTACGGCATGCACCCCGCTGCGGTGGAGCGCCACCTGCACCGCGCTGCCCAGACCCAGGCGATTGCTGCACGCCCTGCAGCCGCGCCTGCGGCCCCAGAAGCGGCGGACGAAGGCGATGCGGCCGAGCCAGCCGCTGCCAAGGCCGACGACAACGCTGCTGCTGAATAAACCCAGCATTCGCCCAGCAAAAAGCTGCCCACGCTCCTGGAAGCGTGGACAGCTTTTTTTATGCCCCTGGCTTGATCGCTGACCCGCCGCTGCTTACACTGAGTTCCTGAGACCTGCGGATGGCTACCATCTGCGCAAGGAGTACGCCATGAAGCCCGATACCCCCCAAGCCAACCGCAATCGCCGCTGGCTGCGCAAGTTCTGGGGTGCGGTCTGCGTGATTGCGGGCCTGGCCAGCATTGCCGCCGGGCTGGAGACGGCGCTGATGGACTGAGCGCCGGCCGGTGTTTACGACGCAGCCAAGGCCTTCTCGATGGCCGCTTCCAGCTTGGCTGGCTTGGTCATCGGGGCAAAGCGCTGCACGGTGCGGCCATCGCGCCCCACCAGAAACTTGGTGAAATTCCACAGAATCCGCCCGCCCAAGAGGCCTGGCGCCTGCGCCTTGAGCCAGGCAAACAGCGGGTCGGTGTGCGGGCCGTTGACCTCCACCTTGGCCAGGCTGGGAAAGCTGGTCTGGTAGTTCAGCTCGCAAAACTGCGCAATCTCGGTATTGCTGCCGGGGGCCTGCGCACCAAACTGGTTGCAGGGCAGGCCCAGCACCTGCAGGCCCTGGGGGCCGTACTGCTGCTGCAAAGCTTCGAGCCCCTTGAGCTGCGGCGTAAAGCCGCAGGCGGTGGCCGTGTTGACCACCAGCACCACCTGGCCGGCATAGCGCGACAGCGGCAGCGGCTTGGCGCTGGCGTCGTGGAGAACAAAGTCCTGGAGGGTGTGCGGTGTTGCGGGCATGGCGGCTATCTTAGTCGCTAACCCACCGTCACACCACTCAGGGCAGGCGCGACTCCAGCGCCGCGATCAGCGAGGCCGACAGCACCAGCGCGCCGCCCAGCAGCAGGCGGCCCGAGAGCACGGTGCCCTCGATCAGCACATTGGAGGCGCTGGCAAAGACCACCTCGGACAGCATCACCACCGCAGCGGTGGTGGCGGCCAGGCGCGAGGCGCCGTATTGCAAGGTCCAGTTGCTCAGCATGATCAGCACGGCGACGACCAGCACCATCAGCGGCCAGCCCCAGGCGATATCGGGCACGGCCGGCATGCGGCCCAGGTAGATGCCCAGCACCGACATGGCACCGGCGGCGACCAGACCACCAAAGAACATGGCCAGCATGCGCGCCTCACCCGGCACGCGGTACTGGCTGCGCAACACCACATTGGTGCCGGCAAAGGTAAAGCCCCCGACAATGGCCAGCGCATCGGGCAGCGAGAGGTTGGCTGTCAGGCTCTGCCAGGTGGCGCCGGCTGGAATCATCACGATCAACACGCCGCTGAAGGCCAGCACCAGGCGCAGGATGGAGTACTTGTTGGGCTTTTCACCCAGAAAGTACCAGGCCAGCAGCACCGACCAGGCGGGCATCAGATAGAACAGCAGCACCACACGCACCACATCGCCGGTGGTGGCGGCCCAGTTGAACAGCACATTGGTGCTGCCCGAGGTAAAGGCCAGCAGCAGCAGCAGCGGGTGGCGCCGGGCAATGGCCGCCGCTGCCGGCTTGACCAGCAGCAGACCGCAAAACAGGATCAGGTAGACCAGGGCCGTGCCCAGCACCGGGTGCACCCCCAGGGCCTGCAGCTGGCGGAACGGCCACCAGATCGTGCCCCAGATCAGGGCGTTGGTCATCAGGGCTAAAAAGGGCAGCGCGGTGAGCATGGGGCGAGGGGAAACAGCGCCTGGGGTCAACAGGCGCTGTCAGCTTTCTATTTTTCTAAGGGGTGCAGGAGGGCGGGTGGGCTTGGCGCGTGGCCCACCGGCGGGTCACTCAGTGGTGGTGGTCGTGGCGGGCAATGTCCAGCAGCCGTTGGACTTCCTGCGGATGCTGCTTGCAATTATGCCGGTGCCACAGCAGGATGCACCACATGATGCCGGCCACCAGCAGGCCAAAGCAGGTGATGGCGCCATAGGCCGACATGCCAAAGCGGGTGAACATGCTGTAGACGACACCCAGGCCCAGGATGCAGGCCTGCTCGTTGAAGTTCTGCACCGCAATCGAGCGGCCCGAGCCCATCAGGTTGTGGCCCCGGTGCTGCAGCAGGGCGTTCATCGGCACCACCAAAAAGCCACCCAGACCGCCCAGCACCACCAGAAAAGGGACCGCCAGCCAGATGCTGTGGATAAAGTTCATGCACACTACCAAGAGGCCCATCGCAATGCCCAGCGGGATCACGCGCGTAGCGCCGTCGAGCTTCATGCGCATCGAGGCGAGGATGGCACCGACTGCTGTGCCGATGGCGACCACGCCGACCAGCGCCGAGGCCTTGGTGGTGCTGTAGCCCAGCGCAACCGCACTCCAGGCCAGCACGATATAGCGCAGGTTGCCCGAGACGCCCCAGAACAAGGTGGTGGTCGACAGCGAGATCTGGCCGAGCTTGTCGCGCCACAGGCGGCTGTTGCAGCGCCAGAAGTCGGGCAGCAGGTCCATCACGTTGGAGAACATGCTGCGACTCGTGTCCTGGCGCAGTGGCACCAGCTGGGTGCTGGTGCGCGGGATGCGGGTGTTGAACCAAGCCGCACCTGCGTACAAGAGGCCGATCACGCAGATCGCTGCCTCGGAAGGGGTATCGATGGGGGTGTCGATCAGCGGCAGATCAAAGGACAGCAGCCAGCCCGAGACCTGGGGGCCCACCAGCTGGCCGCCCAGCAGCACGCCCAGGATGATCGAGGTGATCGTCAGCCCCTCGATCCAGCCATTGGCCCGCACCAGCTGGCTGGCTGGCAGCAGCTCGGTGAGGATGCCGTACTTGGCCGGTGAATAGGCGGCAGCGCCCAGGCCGACGACGGCATAGGCGAGCAGCGGGTGGTGGCCAAACAGCATCAGCAGGCAGCCGATCACCTTGATCGCATTGCTGATGAACATCACCTGCCCCTTGGGGTAGGCATCGGCAAAGGCGCCCACAAACGGTGCCAGGATCACGTAGAACAGCGCGAACATGGGCACCAGGGCGGCACGCTGCCACTCCGCAGCGCCTGCGCTGATCAACAGATCGACGGCAACGACAAACAGGGCGTTGTCAGCCAGCGAGCTGAAAAACTGCGCCGACATGATGGTGTAGAAACCGCGCTTCATTCGTTGGGAGGCTGATAAGGGATGCTAATGGCGCGA
>NZ_KE148621.1:0-5632 GCF_000410635.1 Comamonas sp. B-9 | reverse complement strand
CTGCGTGTAGGGAGTCGAGGTTATAGCACGCAGGGGCGAAAGCACGGTGCCAGAATACTAGGGGTTTTCATAATCTTGTTGTGAGTATTTGCCATGCCGCGCCCCATTCTAGCCACCATTCACACTGCTGCCTTGCAACATAACCTGGCACGCGCCCGTCTGGCGGCCCAAGACGCCAAGCTGTGGTGTGTGGTGAAAGCAAACGCTTACGGCCATGGCATCGAGCAGGTGTTTGACGGCATGCGCGCCGCTGACGGCTTTGCGCTGCTGGAGCCGTCCGAGGCGCAGCGCATCCGCGATCTGGGCTGGCGCGGCCCCATCCTGCTGCTCGAAGGCGTTTTTGATGCGCGTGACCTGGAGCTGTGCTCGCGCCTGAACCTCTGGCACACGGTGCATTGCGACCAGCAGGTCGACTGGCTCGCCGCCCACAAGACCCAGCAGCCCCACCGCGTGTTTTTGAAGATGAACTCCGGCATGAACCGCCTGGGCTTCACCGCCGAGCGCTACCGCTCGGCCTGGGCCCGGCTCAATGCGCTGCCCCAGGTCGACGAGATTTCCTTCATCACCCATTTCAGCGATGCCGACACCGCCAAGGGCATCGGCGCGGCCATGGCGCTGTTCAACCAGACCACCTTGGACCTGCCCGGCGAGCGCAGCATCTGCAACAGCGCCGCGATGCTGCGCAACCCCGGTATGTCGGCCAGCGAGCGCGGCGACTGGGTGCGCGGCGGCATCCTGCTCTACGGCAGCGCGCCCGATTACCCGCTGCAAACGGCTGACGACTGGGGCCTGCAGCCGACGATGAGCTTGTCGGCCAAGGTCATCGGCGTGCAGGAGCTGCAGCCCGGCGACACCGTCGGCTATGGCTCGGCGTTCACCGCCGACAAGCCCATGCGCATCGGCGTCGTCGCCTGCGGCTATGCCGACGGCTACCCGCGCCACTGCGGCAACGGCACCCCCGTGCTGGTCGACGGCCAGCGCTCGCGCCTGATAGGCCGGGTCAGCATGGACATGCTCACCGTCGACCTCACCGACGTCCCCCAAGCGGGCTGGGGCAGCGAGGTCACCCTCTGGGGCCGCGCCGCCAACGGCACCGTGCTCTCCATCGACGAAGTGGCCCAGGCCGCTGGCACCGTGGGCTATGAGCTGATGTGCGCGGTGGCGCCACGGGTGCCGGTGGTGGTGGATGGGCACTGATCTGCCTTAAAAATAGGCAGATCTTCCAAGTGCTGGGTTGGTGCTGCGCCGGCTTTGCAGAAGGATTCAGCCAGCTCCGCAGGCTTTAAAGAAAAGCCTGCCTTTGCCGTCTGAGCGCGTCGCGGTCGATGCTGGTTGCGAGCTGCTCCATATCCACCGGGCTGACCCCCAGTGCCTGAAAATGCGCAGCCCACTGGTCCACGGCCGCAGCCACCTGCTGCACCAGCGCGATGGCGCGTGGCCTTTTGAGCCCGTATTCCTTGATCTGGGTGAGCGCATTCTCCAGGCTGGACTCAGCCCCCATGGTGCCCACGCTGAGTGCCTGGTAGCCCAGGTTCTGCAGACTGGGCACCACATCGTAGGCGGGGCTGAGGTCGTAGTAACCGTCCACGTTCAGGCTGATGCTGTGGTTGCGCTCATGGTCGTCGGTGTTGTCCATGAGGATGTTGAAGACCATGCGCTTGAATAGCTCCTCGCGCATGGTGGCCTGCCGCTCGGGATGGCCCAGGCGCAGCAGGATGCTTGCCAAGGCGCTGTAGCTCAGCTCCAACCCCGCAGCGCGCAAGGCAGTGTGAGCCGATTGGCAGTGCACGCGGAAAGGGCCGATGCGGTCAAAGCGCGCAATGGTGAGTGCATGCCGCGCCTTGCCATAGCGCGGTGGCAGTGGCAGCACCGCAGTGTTGGCGGTGTATATGCCGGCCTGTGCGGCCAGCCTCATCGTCGCGTGTTCAATCAGCGGGGTATCCACGGCATCATCCAACTCGCTGAATTTGATGACGCAGGGGCCGTTGTCGGTCTGCAGCAAGGCCTTGGGCCGGGCGCCACCCAAGGTGACGCCGGGCTGGACCAGGCGCTGTATCTCGGGGGTGATTGGGGCCTGGGTCTGCACATCTTCCACTGCGGCCGCGAGTTGCGCCAAGTCCTTCAGCTGCGGATAGGGCCCGATATAGCGCGGCAGGTAATGCTCAGCAGAGGTGGAAATGCCCAGTGCGCCAAAGCGGTCGTCTCCGGCAAAGAGCAGCATCTCCAGAATAGACAGGCGTGCAGGCCGGTCGATGTGGCGGATGATGCGCTCGCCCCAGCGGTCAGGCCGGGCGTCGTCGATCGCGCCAGGCGCCGTATGTTTTTCCTCATTGCTGAAAAGCTGGCCTTGTACCAAGGGCAGGTCCTGGCTGAGCGCAAAGTTCCACCAATCTGGCGCATAGCTGAACGTGGCGCAATCTGCCACCAACTGCGAAAGGCTGACCGTGCCCGCCAAGGTGGGCGCCGCCGGGTTGACCATGGCCCAGACATAGAGCTGGTCTTGCGGCACATAGCTACGTGCTGAGACGGAGGGGATGGTGGCGGCGGTCATGGCTTTTGGGGAGGCTTCTTGGCCATGAGCGCGGCAAGTCCTGGGGCTGCACTTGTCCATTCCTTGAGAGTCTTCTCTGATGGTTCCGCAACGATCCGAGCCAGCTCGGGCAGGTAAGCAGGGCTGAACAAGGATTTCCGGGATTTTTCTAAAGATTCGGAAGTGAGACGATCTATCTCTGACAAGGTACCTGCCTCAGTCCCGGCTTTGCGGCGCTCTGTTTGTGCCGCTGATGGCAGGGGATGGGCTGGCTCTTGAGTTTTGGGCTTGCGCTGGCTTTTTGCCTTGGCGACCTCTCGCTCCAGCGCAGCATGGTCGTTCTGCGGTGCAATCAGCCCGGCCAAATCGCCCCTTGGATTGATCAGCCACATGCACATCACATAGGAGGCCATCGCGACCGACGGGTCACCCCGTTCGATGCGGGCCATCGTGGGCTGTGAAATGCCCAGGCGTTTGGCCCATTGCGCCTGCGACTCTCCTCGCCGCTTACGGGCGATAGCAATGTTCTGCGCCAGCTTTTCGATCTGCTGCAGGACGGCTTGCGGGTAATCGGAAGGCGATGTGTTTTGACGAGGCATTCATAGATATTAGTCTTTTGCCAGAAAAAAGCAAATCTATGAATTATTTTGTCTTCTATGCTGACGAAAAAATACCAATCTCTGCTTGCACTGAATTTAAAACAACATAGATATCATCATTTTTGCGCATTTCATTCATCTATGAATATTTAAGGGCTAATGGTGCCATTCCTCATCACTCTTCAACAGCAAACAGCGTGATCTTTGTGAGCATCCGGCATCTCCTCCTCCTCGCCGGCTTAGGCGGTGAACTGACCAAAAAACAGACCACCGTTAACCCACGGGTTTACCCTGATGTCCTCAGGGTTTGTGCAGGCCTGAAAAAATTAGCGTACAGTTTTGTACGTTTAATGCTTTTGCCTCCACCCCATGACCACCAAAGAACGCCAACCCCGCAGTGATGCGCTGGCCCATCGCAGCCAGTTGCTCGATGCGGCTCTGCATGTGTTTACCGAGCAGGGGGTGACGGTGGCGTTGGATGTGGTGGCCGAGCGGGCGGGGGTGAGTCGCACGACGCTGTACCGCAATTTTGCGGACCGCTCCGAGTTGCTGCGGGCCCTGCTGATCCATATTCTGGAGCGGCTGGCCGCCAAGGCCCATGCCTTGAGCGAGACGGGTGATGCCGATGCGCTGTTCGAGTTTCTGCGCCTCTGGGCGCATGACTCGGTGCTGACCGTGCCGCTGACCGATTACTGGCGCTCGCTGCCGCTCGATGACCCCTTGGTCGTTGACCTGCGCGCGCGCCTTTTGGCGCTGGTGACGCCCTTGCTGCTGCAGGCCAAGGCGGCAGGGCGCTGCCGGGAGGACCTGCAGGGCGCTGATCTGCTGCTGATCGTGGGCATGTTCAGCGCGGCGCGGCGGGGCCGCACGCCAGCCGAGCGCCTGCAGCTGAGCGACCGCGCCTGGCAGCTGATCACCGAGGGCCTGCGCATGGATGCCAGGGAGACGGTATGAACGCGCCTGCCTTTCGCTATGTCGAACAACCCCCGGATTGGGAGACGCATGAGCGTCCCGTGCTGCCGGGCTCGCCTGCGCGGCTGCAGCACACGCTGCCCCGGCGCCTTGCCTACATCATGGTGGGCCTGTTTGTCGGTCTGGTTGGCGGTCTGGGCAATGGCCTGGTCACGGCCAATCTGACCTCGATCCAGGGCCAGCTGGGCCTCACGGCGGTCGAGGCCGCCTGGCTGCCTGCGGCCTATGTGATGGTCAATGTGACGGCCAACCTGCTGGTTTTCAAAAGCCGCCAGCAGCTGGGTCTGCGGGTGTTTGCCGAATGGGGCCTGGGCATCTATGCGCTCTTGGCGCTGCTGCACGTGTTTGTCGAGGGCTACACCATGTCCATCGTGGTGCGGGCCGTCGCCGGTTTTGCCGGTGCCACCACCACCTCGCTGGCCGTCATGTATGTGATGCAGGGCTTTCCGGCCTCCAAGGTGCCCTCGGCCTTCATCCTGGGCATGAACATGTCCTCGATCGCCGTGCCGCTGGCCTGGGTGCTGTCGCCCTCGCTGGTCAACGTCAACCCCTGGCCCCATCTGTATGCGTTCGAGGCGGGTCTCGCGCTGATGGCCTTTGCCGCCGTGGTGGTGCTCAAGCTGCCACGGGGCCTGCAGATCCATGTGTTCGAGCCGCTGGATTTTGTGACCTTTCTGCTGGTGGCGCCTGCGGTGGGCCTGCTGTGCGCGGTGCTGGCCCAGGGCGTGAACGCCTGGTGGTTCAACGCCCCCTGGCTGGCCTATGCGCTGATCGCGTCGCTGGTGCTGTTTGCGCTGGCCGCCCTGCTGGAATACAGCCGCCGCACGCCGCTGATCCAGCTGCGCTGGCTGATGCACCCCACGACGCTGACCTTCATGGCCGGCGCCATCATGATGCGTTTCATGATCTCGGAGCAGAACTATGGCGTGGTCGGCCTGCTGCGCGCAATGGGCGTGGTGCCCGAGCAGCTGCAGGCGCTGTACGGCGTCATTTTTGTCGGCATGCTGCTGGGCGTGATCGTCGGTGCTGCCACCTTCAGCCCCCAGGCCATCTTGCCGCAGATCCTGACCTCGATCCTGCTGATTGGCGTGGGCGGCTGGCTGGACCTGCACTCCACCAGCCTGAGCCGCCCGCATGACTTTTTCTTCAGCCAGTTCCTGATTGCGTTCTCGGCGGCGCTGTTCATGGGGCCGGTGATGATGATCGGCATCCAGCGCGCGCTGGGCAAGGGGTTGGACCACATGGTCACCTTTGTCGTGCTGTTCTCGGTCACCCAAAGCCTGGGCGGCCTGCTCGGCCCCGCGCTGCTGGGCAGCATCCAGCAGCAGCGTGCCCAGCTCTACACGCAGGCGATTGCGGCCGATATGCCGGTGACCAACCCGCTGGTCGCGCAGCGCCTGGCCCAGCAGTCGCAGTCGCTCGGCCGCACCATCACCGACCCGGTGCAGCGCGGCGCCCAAAGCCAGGCCCAGCTGGTGCAGGTGATCCGGCGCGAGGCGGCGGTGCGCGCCTTCAACGATGTGTTCCGCGT
>NZ_APCR01000173.1:0-21837 GCF_000410635.1 Comamonas sp. B-9 | reverse complement strand
GCATGCCCGTGGTGCGGCGGGGGCAGTCGCGCAGGCGCGGTGGCGGGCGCATCGCGCGGGTGCGTTGTCCAGGCCCGCTACATCGGCCGGTCGGATCGCCGCACTTGTCAGGATTCTCCGACTTGGCACCTGTGGATAATTTTGTGCAATGTTGCCGTCGTTGCGCGAGAAACTCCCTGCAATCTCCCTCTAGAGAAGAAATGCACACCGGGAAGCCGGTTTCTGTGGATAAGTTAATTTCATAGCAACTTAGTCAAGTGCTGTGTGGGCGTTGAGGAGGCAGTCGATGAAGGCCTGCGCCACACGGCTCGGCGCGGGCGATAAGCGCCACATGGCCACGAATTGGCAGCGGTATTGGAAGCGTTCTGGCCGCACAGCCCGCATCAAACCTTGGTTTTCAAAACTGGCCGCATAGTGGTCCGGCAGAAAGCCCAAAAAACACCCGGACAAAATCAAGGTGGCAATCGACTCCTGGTCAAACCCGGTGGCCGCACGCGGCAGCCGCACGCTGTGGCTCAGCTCCATATTGGGCGAGTGGTAGCCCAGGCCGGCAAAGGGGTAGCTGCGCAGCTGCTCCCAGTCCAGGTCTTCATGCGGCTGCTCCCACAGGTCATGGCCGGCGGCGCAGTACAGCTGCATGTTCTCGGCAAACAGATCGCGGTAGACCAGGCTGGCCGAGCTGCGGTGCGCCGGGATGATGCCCACATGAAAGCGCCCATCCATCAGGCCGCGCTCGATCGCGTTGATCGAGCTGACATGCAGCTGCAGGTTCACATCCGGCGCCTGGCCGTGGAACTGCGCAATCGCGCGGTGGATCTGGGCCTGCGGGTTGCTCACCGTCTTGTCGAAGATGGCGATCTCCAGATTGCCGCCCATGCGGGCGTGGATATCGTCAATGCGGCTGCGGAACAGATCGACGCCGCCCAGCAACTGCAAGGTGGCCTCGTAGACCTGGTGGCCCTCCGGCGTCAGCGCAAAGCCCGCGCGCCCGCGCCGGCACAGCACCATGCCCAGGCGGGTCTCCAGGTCCTTCATGTGGCGGCTCAAGGTCGATGTGCCGATGTTGAGCTCCAGCTCGGCCGCCGACATGCCCCCGCACTCCACCACGCTCTTGAAGACCTGCAGCAGCCGCAAATCCATATCGCTGAGCTGGCCCAGCACCGCGCGGGCACGGCGGGCAGCGGCAGGTGGGTGGGGCGGGGAGGCAAACACGGGAGGGCGGGCAGGCATCCGCATAGCTTAGCGGCTTTGGCGGCCGCCGCCCTCGGTGTTTACAGAACGTGTTTAGCGCACGCCTACCGCTGCGCCACGGAAGAGCTTGCTGAACTCACGCGGCTGGCTGCGCCAGTACTGGCGTGGTGCATCCACCTGCGCACCCAGGCTGGCGGCCGCATGCCAGGGCCAGCGCGGGTCGTACAAGGCAGCGCGGCCAATGGCGACGGCATCGGCCTGGCCCGAGGCCACAATGTGCTCGGCCTGCGCAGGCTCGGTCACCAGACCGACGGCAATGGTGGTCAGGCCCGTGGCCTGTTTGATGGCCTCGGCAAAGCCCACCTGGTAGCCCGGCTGCACGGGGATCTGCTGGGCGGTCGACAGCCCGCCCGAGGACACATGGATAGCGCTGCAACCCAGCGCCTTCAGCCCCTGGGCCAGCGCGATCGAGCCATCGATATCCCAGCCACCCGGCGCCCAATCCGAAGCGGAGATACGCACCCACACCGGCTTGGCTGCAGGCACGGCCGCGCGCACGGCGGCAAACAGCTCCAGCGGGTAGCGCAGGCGGTTCTCCAGGCTGCCGCCGTAGGCGTCGCTGCGGGTGTTGGATAGGGGCGAGAGGAACTCGTGCAGCAAATAGCCATGGGCCATGTGGATCTCGATGCCATCAATGCCCAGCGCATCGGCCGCCTTGGCCGCTGCCACAAACGCGTCCTTCACCTCTGCCAGCTCGGCAGGGCTCATCTCGGCCGGCGGCACCTCGCCCGCCGCATGGGCAATCGCCGAAGGTGCCTGCGCCACCCAGCCCCGGGGCGCATCAGGCGCAATCTGCGCAGCGCCTTCCCAAGGCAGGTGGCTGGATGCCTTGCGGCCCGCATGGGCCAGCTGGATAGCGACAGGAATGGCCGAGAGCTTGCGCAGCGACCCCATCAGCCGCCCCAGCGCCTGTTGGTTGTCGTCCGAGTAAATGCCCAGATCCGCATCGGTAATGCGCCCCACCGCCGATACCGCCGTGGCCTCCAGCACCAGCATGCCCGCGCCCGATACCGCGAGGCTGCCGTAGTGCATCAGATGCCAGTCATTGGCATTGCCCTCTTGCGCCGAGTACTGGCACATGGGGGCGATGACGATGCGGTTGGGGAGGGTGAGCTGGGACAGGGTGAGGGGCTGGAACAGCTGCGAGGGGGCGGGGTTGCTGGCGGGGGTTGGCGTGGTCAGCGAAGGGTCGGTAGTTCTTTGCATGGGTGGGTGTCTGTTGGGTCAATGCGCCGCAAGTGATGCGCGCAGCGGCAGAGCATGCGCAGCGCGGCTGCATCGACAGGTTGCAGGAACGGGGTACAGCGTAGTCCCATATTCAAACCTGGGTGCGGTGGGGGATAGTGGAGGGTTGACCTGTTGGGGGCATCGGCAGGAGGGCAATGCGGGAGGGAGCCCGGTTTGGGACGCCGGTTCTGCATTGGCGGGCTTTCTGAAGCCAAACAGGCAGGCTCCGCAGTGGATAGCAAGCGTCCTACTGTCCTCCGCTATTGGGCGCTTGCCCATCCACACGTAGGAGAAAAATCACCAATTACCCGACGACACCAACTCAGCCATCCTGTTTTCTGGATAGCTTTCCTTGTAAGTGGCTATGAGAAAGTTATATTTTTTGAATGCCGAGTTGCTGATTTTTTCAGAATATTGTTTTTTTATAAGGATGTCATAAAGGCCAAATGCTTCTCGTGGATCTGATATTCTATTTTCAATAAGATCATTGAGATTTTTGACGAAATTTTCTTCGTTAGAAAAGGCCCTGAGTGAACCCACCCAACTGGTATATTTTGAAACGCTGCCAACACCCAAGAGACTCATGTCGCTGACCATCTCAGGCTTGTTTTTGTTCAACAGTTTGAGAACGTCTTGCCGTTCATTGGCAGTCATGAATTTGGCTACTTCATAATTTTCCTCAAGGCTTGCTACCAAAACCTCGAATCCATAGCCATTGCCGGATCCGATGATCTCTGAAATGATCCTGTGCGCCTGCGAGACAGGGAGATGAAACATGTGTGCGAGTTCGCCATAGTATTCATCTTCGCTTATCAATCCATCGATTAATGCAGTCTTTAAAACCTGATAGGTGTCTTCGAAGTTGCCAGATCTCGAATAGTCAAAAAGCCTGTTGCGTTTTAGCTGTCGAACAACCTGGGGGTCAGGCTCAGCAGAGGCACCGGCCTTTTGCAACGAAGTATCAGCCCCTGGTTGAGTAAGCTGAATATCCGCTAGACTGCTGGCATCTTTGGATGCCACTACATTCCCAGAGGGTAGCTCGTCGTGGAAGGAGTTATTGGTGAAAAAAACACCCATGCTTCCCAAAATAAGTAATCCTGCGACTAAGGAAATCGCAATCGCTGATTTTCTATAATTATTCACAATTACCACCATGCCCTTTGCATGTTGTCATATACGCTCTTGGGTGTTTGAAGTCGGTGCCAAGCAGTGAGCGAACCAATGTGCCTGTACCATTTGTCAAGATTGTTTCTGTTTTCAAATGGTGCAGCTTTTACACCAGACAGAGGGTTTGAGTGAAGCGCGGATGTTCCACCCCAAGCATCTAAGACGAATGTATCGCATCGATAAATTCCTCGGGTAGGCTTTATTTTAGTTTGGCGTGGCTGGCAGCTTGAAACAAAGGGGGAGCAGTGTCTTTTTGAATAAAATCGAAAACCTTGCCTGGCTGCTGAGGATTGCGCTGTTGCAGTGTACTCCGCACCAATGAGGAATTTTATGTAAGCAGACTTGGCTGCCATTTCTCTTACCCCATGGGTAGACCCAGTCATTGACACCAAATCGCCGTTGTCCAATTCGGTCAAAGAACACTCTTTGGCATGGCAATACTTATGTCTTACATTGATGGTGACAGGAGATATGGTTTGCCATTTAGTGGGGTTGCTATTGTAAGCACTCCATGGCGTTCGCTTAATGGTATTGCGGGAATCTTTAAAACCGATGGCTTCAACTACCATTTCACCGTCCCAGACGCCAATGTGCCCAACATACCCTAGGCCCGTGGCATCCAAATCTCGTCCCACCACATCCCCAAAGTTGGCAGGCGGTGGTGTGCTATTGCCTCCGTAAGGGAATTGAACTTTGATAGGTGTGTTATCTATTTTTTCATGCGATCCATCATTGTAGATTGCATAGATCATGACGTCCTTCATCGTTCCATCCATCATGTCCGGGGGCGTCGCGACTGAAACATCGAATCCATGAAAATGAGAAGTGCTCCCGCAGGCATTCTTTACCGCTTCTTCTCTATGGTTGCCGGACTTTCCTGCACCAATTATTCTTCCGTTGGCATATATATGCACATCAACGATCTGCGCCGACCCTGGCCTACAAGCCCATCCTGCGAATCTATTGTGTTGAGCAATATCAACCCAACCTTTTGCAAAGGTCAACTGACAGGTTAATAGGAGAGCGGATGCGCATAGTGCGAAGTGAAGTTTTTTCATAGTTGTTTGCTTGAGCTATGCAAACAACTGTAGCTTCGGCGAATGTTTTTTCTATGAATCTTCTTTTATAAAAATGGAAGACACTTCGCATCAGTTACACTCTGTGTCGAATGAGGTTTAAATTTACTGCGTGTTGAGGCGTCCATTTTTTTCCGATATCAATATCTCAGTGTGTCCGAGCATATATAAATGAGGCTATCGGAGTGCTTTATAAGCTTGTGCGCAATTTGTTGTAGATAGGTCGCAATTTCGAGATAGCTATAACCATTTTATTAGAAGGGATGCAGCTGTTATTCCTATGCCTTGGTAATAAAAGCTATAACTTAGTATCAGTTGAATATCTATAAGGCAGCTAGACGTATACTAAAGTATGGCAATCATCCTTAGTTGACCTCAATAAAGCCTTTGACGCTGGCCTATCAAAAAACCATGCCTACCGCCCTCCTCCTCATCGACATCCAGCAATCCCTCTGCACCGGCCCAAACGCCGCCTGGGATTGCCCCACCCTGATCGCCCGCATCAACCAGGTCACCGCCGCCGCACGGCAGGCCAACACCCCCATCATCTGGGTGCGCCACGCCGAGCCTGGCCTGGAAGCGGGAACGCCCGGATGGCAACTGGCTGATGGCCTGCAGGTGGACCGCGCTGACCTGACCCTGGACAAGACCACCGGCGATGCGTTCTGGAAAACGGACCTGCTGCCCATGCTGCAAAACCTGGGCGTGCAGGAGCTGGTGATTGGCGGTATGCACACGGAGTACTGCGTGGATGTGACCACGCGCGCCGCGCTGCGCCATGGCTACCCTGTTGTTCTGCTAGAGGATGCCCACACCACTTGCGGCAATGCCGCTGTCACGCCGCAGCAGGTGATTGCGCACCACAACATCACCCTCAGCAGCACCAGCAGCTTTGGCCCGCGTGCGCGGTTGCAGACGGCGCAGCAGTGGGCGGACTCGGTCAGCCAGGCTTGAGAAACCCGGCTTGGCTGGGGTTAGCCCAAGGCGCTAGGAAGGCGTTCTAGCTCCCAAAGTGGAAGCGGCCCAGCGCAGTGCACGCTGGCGCTGCACCCTTTTCGTTCATGCTTGGCCCCTGTCAAGCGCGCAGATCACATATGCATCTGCGCATTCCTCAGTTGGAGTAGCTGCTTGCAACCGGCACAGTGCAAGCAGGCCCTGCCGTGATGGCAGCCTTTTCTCCCATCTACTGAAGGACGACACAGCATGACTATCCGCACAGCAGCGCATTGGCGCGTTTTGATTGCCGGCACCATCGCGGCAACCGTTTGGGGCGCGAGCCCTGCCTTTGCCAACACGCCGCAGGCGGTGCCTGCGGGCGCGCTGGTCAGCACCGAATGGCTGGCGGCCAACCTGCAGCGGCCCGATGTGCGGGTGATCGAGGTCAGCGTGAACCCGGGGCTGTATGAGCGGGCGCATATTCCGGGGGCGGTCAACTTCTCCTGGCACAACGATCTGAATGACAAGGTGCGCCGCGACATTGTCAGCAAGGAGGCGTTTGAGCAATTGCTGTCCAAGGGAGGGGTGAGCGACAACACCACCGTGGTGCTTTACGGCGACACTAACAACTGGTTTGCGGCCTGGGGCGCCTGGGTGTTTGATGTGTATGGCGTCAAGAACGTGAAGCTGCTCGATGGCGGCCGCAAGAAGTGGGAGGCCGAGAACCGTGCGCTGAACAACCGCGCACCGGACTACGCCGCCACCACCTACCGTGTGGGCCAGGTCAACACCGATTTGCGCGCCCGCCTGGGCGATGCGCTGGCGGCGGTGGAAGGCAAGGGCGCCACGCAGCTGGTGGATATCCGCTCGGCTGACGAATACCAGGGCAAGGTGTTTGCACCTGCCGGCGTGCCCGAGCTGTCGATCCGCGCGGGCCATATCCCTGGCGCAGTGAATGTGCCCTGGGGCAAGGCGGTCAATGAGGACGGCACCTTCAAATCGCGGGCCGATCTGCAAAAGCTCTATGCCGATGCCGGCATCGACGGCAGCAAGCCCATCATCACCTACTGCCGCATTGGCGAGCGCAGCAGCCACACCTGGTTTGCGCTGAGCAAGATCCTGGGCTACCAGGTGAAGAACTATGACGGCTCCTGGACCGAATACGGCAACAGCGTCGGTGTGCCGATCAACAACCCGGCCGGCACGATCTGGGCAGCCAAGTAAGCCGATTCTTTGGTGTATTGAATGTCTCCGCATGGGCTCGGTCCTGTGTTCACTGCCCGCCTTGCGCGGGCATTTTTTTGGATGTAATGCCATGACTGATTCCAGTGGGAGTTTGGGAGTTGCGGGCACTGCTGCCGGGCAGCGCGCGGCCGGGGCTGCCAGCGCTGCGAGCGCTTATTGGCAGCCGGTGGCAGCCGTGGTGCTGCTGCTGGCGCTATGGCTCTTGCAGCAGGCCTTGCTGCAGCGCGATGGCGGGCGCACCCTGGTGTTTGCGCTGGCGATTGGGCTGGCGCTGGGCGTGGTGCTGCAGCGGTCGCGCTTTTGTTTTTATTGCCATGCGCGCGATTGGCTGCAGCGCGATGACCCGCGCGGGATTTTGGCGATCATCCTGGCGCTGGCCGTGGGGCTTGTGGGCATGACGGTTGTGCAAAGCAGCTGGGTGCCCAACCCGCAGGCGGGGCAGTTGCCGCCGGATATGCACATTGGCCCGGTGAGCTGGGTGCTGGTGCTGGCGGGCCTGGCGTTTGGCGCGGGCATGCTGGTGTCGGGCTCCTGCATCAGCGCGCACTGGTACCGGCTGGCGGAGGGATCGGCCGCATCGCCGTTTGCGCTGCTGGGCACGGCGCTGGGCTTTGCGTTGGGCTTTCAGACCTGGAACCCGCTCTACAGCCTGGCGGTGGCCGATGCGCCCGTCGTCTGGCTGCCGCAGCACCTGGGCTATGGCGGCGCGCTGCTGCTGCAGCTGGGCGTGCTGGCGGCCTGGGCTGCCTGGGTGTGGCAGCGCCATGTGCAGCAGCGCCAGCGCAGCCTGCCGCTGCCTGCAGTACCCGCAACGGCCGCCCCGCACAGCTTGCCCGCGCTATGGCGCAGCCTGTGGCAAGGGCGCTGGAACTATGCCTTGGGCGGCCTGCTGGTGGGGCTGATTGCCACCGCCGCCATTGTGCGCATGCGGCCTTTAGGCGTGACGGCCTTGCTCGGCAGCCAGGTGCGCGGCGCGTTGCAAGGCCAGGGCTGGGTGCCTGAGCGGCTCAATGGCCTGGATGGCTTTGCCGGCTGCGCCACCTTGCCGGCAGCCACCTGGGCCACGCCCAATGCGCTGGTGCTGCTGGGCTTGCTGGCCGGCGCGTTTATCGCCGCGTTTGCCAGTGGCCAGTTCCGCCCGCGCCTGCCTACCGGGCGTGATGCGGGCCGGGGATTGCTCGGCGGGGTGCTGCTGGGCTGGGGCGCCATGACCGGTATTGGCTGCACCGTGGGCACCTTGTTGTCCGGCGGCATGGCGGGGGCGCTGAGCGGCTGGGTGTTTGGTGCGGCCATGCTGCTGGTGCTGTGGCTGGGGTTTCGGCTGCAGACCTGGTGGGCGAGCCGGGCTTGATGGGGCAGGGTGCGCATGCCGGGTTAACGGCAGTTGCTTGGCTGTGATCTGGTGGCTTGATGCTATGGATTTGGTAGTGCATTGAGCCCCTGCGCCAGTCGGCTGTCACACCCGAGCTGTGGTTTTGGCGCTATATTTCCAGTCGCTTGCCACACCCACGGGATCGACCATGCTTTTAGGCCTTGCCGCCAACCGTTTGCACCACCAGAACGAGGATGCTGCACTGTTCAGCTTTTTGCGCGCCTGCGAGCAGGGGATCCGGGAGCTGAACATCGGGTTCCATGCGGTGGGCCGCACCTATGACGCGATTGCAGCGGCAGAAATGCTCAAAGGCTACAAGGGCATGGTGCGCTACCCCTATGGCCGCGAAGGCGGGTTGATGAAGCTGGTGGCCGAGGTCGTAGGCATGCCCGGCGACAACCGCGTGCTCGATGGCGCGATCTACCTGATCGACCCGGTGGACCCCTCGTCGATCTTCCCCGAGGCGCTGGCCTTGAAGCGCCAGTGCGTGATCCATGGCAAACCCTTTATCTCGACGGCAGCCAGCGCGCGCGACTGGGTGGAGATGGAACGCATCCACGCCGGTCTGGCGCCCGACCGCCATGCCGACCGCCTGCACGACTATGGCAACCAGACCCTGGCGCTGATTGCCCATGATGCGATGAAGCCGGCGATGCTGGAGTTTTGCGAGCGCAATTTTGCGCTGCTCTCGCGCTACCGCCGCCGCGTGGGCACCGGCACCACCGGCCAAAAGCTCAACGAGCTGGCCTGGAGCAAGGGCTGGCCGGTTGACAAGCCCTGGGTGGACCGCTTCAACAGCGGCCCGCTGGGGGGTGACGCACAAATTGCCGACCTGGTGCTGGAGCGCCGCTGCCAGCGCGCGATCTTCTTTGAAGACCCGCATGTGGCCCGCCAGCATGAGGCCGATATCCAGCTGCTGGAGCGGGCGGTGACGACCGTGACCCAGGAGGTGGTGTGCATGACCTCGCCAGCGGTGGCCCAGCGCTGGTGCGATGCGGCGGTCAAACGCTAAGCCCTACCTCGTCAGAAATCAGCCTGCCGGCACCTCGTTGGCCACCTCGATCAGGTTCTCATCCGGATCGTAGAAATACACCGACTGCAGCGTGGCCTGCGCACCCGTCGCCCGCACCGGGCCTTGCACGATGGCGACCTGCTCGCGCTGCAGGTGGGCGATGACCTCAGCCAAGGGCATGCGGGTCAGAAAGCAGATATCGGTAGAGCCAGGGGTCGCATGTTTCACGTTCGGGTCGACGACATGGCCGACCTCGTGCAGGTTGATCTTTTGCCGGCCAAAGTGCAGCGCGTGGCGGCCAGGCTTGAACTCCTTGGCTTCCATGCCCAGCACCCGCTCGTAAAAGGCAATGCTGCGCGGGATGCTGTGCACGGTGAGCACCAGGTGGTCCAGGGCATCGACCAGAGCGGTGGTGGTAGGCATGGGGATTGCTCCAAAGGTGGATTTCAGGGCGCAGTATGCGCCCAAGCTGGGCGGTGCTCTGTGCTGCGCGTTGCAACCGCTGCCCCATGCCAAAAAGCCGCAGCGCCCCATGGCGTCTGCGGCTGGCCGTTATGGCGCGTGGCCCGCTGCTCAGGCCTGCTGCGGCGCCAGTGTCTTGGTGTAGAGCGCGGCGCCGTTCAGGTCCTTGAGCACCACGGTCAGCGCCCGGCTTTGGTGGTCAATATCGAGCTGGCCAAAGAACTGGTAGCCCTCGCTGGGGGCGGAGTTGGCCTTGGGCGGCGCCTTGTGAAAGACAACATCGAGGCCAAAGGTCTGGTCGGCCTCATTGGGCCCAAAGCCGCCGGCATTGAGCGGGCCGGAGACAAATTCCCAGAACGGCGCGAAATCCTTGAACTGCGCGCGCTCGGGGCTGTAGTGGTGGGCGGCGGTGTAGTGCACATCGGCGGTGAGCCAGACCACGTTGTGGATGCCCGCGTCCTTGATGCCCTTCAACAGGCGTGCCATCTCCAGCTCGCGCCCCTTGGGCACGCCATGCTCGCCATTGGCAATGGCCTCCCACTGGTCGCGGCCTTCGG
Organism: Comamonas sp. B-9; assembly: GCF_000410635.1. Lineage (NCBI taxonomy): Bacteria > Pseudomonadati > Pseudomonadota > Betaproteobacteria > Burkholderiales > Comamonadaceae > Comamonas > Comamonas sp. B-9. The sequence continues at coordinate 11,532 of NZ_APCR01000173.1, read as the reverse complement.
CGTCCTTGCCGTCGGGCACAAACAGGCCGATGGGCATGTCGGCGGCAATCAGCTTCCAGGTGGCGGTGCTGGCCTTGAGGCCCGCCAGCAGCCAGTCGAGCTGGGGGCGGCCCAGAAAGTCGGTTTCGGCGCCTTCGGCGGCCTGCAGGTTGTGGCTGTTGGGGCCACGGTAGCTGCGCATGTCCAGCACAAAGATATCGGCCAGCGGGCCTTGCGGCAGGTGGCGGTAGACGCGCTGCTGCTCGGCCGCACCAAAGGGGCGCATGGGCGCGTATTCCATAAAGGCGCGGCGGCCCCGGGCGGTGAGCAGCTGCACATTCTTTTCGGAATAGCGCTTGTCGTTGGCTACGCTCTTGCTGTCCGAGTAGTTGTTGGTGACCTCATGGTCGTCCCACTGCCAGATCTGCGCCACCTCGCTGCCCAGCGCGCGCACGTTGCGGTCCATCAGGTTGTAGCGGTAGCGGCCCCGGTATTCGTCCAGCGTCTCGGCCACCTTGGCGACCTGGGGCGTGACCAGGTTCTTCCAGGTGCTGCCATCGGGCAGCGCGACGGTCTCGGCGATGGGGCCATCGGCATAGATGGTGTCGCCGCTGTGCAGAAACACATCGGGGTTGGCCTTGCGCATCTCGTCATAGATGCGCATGCCGCCGATGCCCTCGTTGATGCCAAAGCCCTGGCCCACGGTGTCGCCGCTCCACACCAGGCGAAAGGGGCGGGTGGCAGGGCCCTGGCTGGCCAGCGGGGTGCGGAAATGCCCCAGCACCGCCGGGCTGCGGGTGTTGCTGCTGGCCAGGTCATCGAGCAGCACGCGGTAGAAGATGTCCTGCCCGGCGGGCAGGCCCTGCAGATCGACGCGGCCGGTGCCATCGCTATCGGGCAGCAGATCGGGCCCGCGCACCAGCGTGCTTTGGGCAAAGCTACTGGTGGTGGACCATTCCACGCGCATGCGCGCCTCGCGGCTGGCCCGCGCCCAGACGATGGCGCTGTGGGCCAGCACATCACCGCTTTGCAGGCCCGACAGCAGCATCGGCCGCGCAGCATCCTGGGTGATGGCGGCAGGGGCCATTTGCGCGCGCAGGATGCCGGGCAGCAGGCCCGTGCCAGCAATGGCGCTGGAAGAGAGCAGAAAGCGGCGGCGGGCTAAAGGGTCGTGGGAGGTCATGGTGGCGGTACCGGTGGCAGCAAAAACGCCACGATAGCCAGGGCCTGTGACACCGGGATGAAGTATGAAACAGCGTGTTAACGCTTTCTGCTTCAGCGATGAAAGCTATAGTATTAGTAGCATTTTCTATGCTGGAAAGCAGCAGATGCAGCCACGGCTGGCTGCGTTTTGCGGGCTTGTGTGGACGGTATTACTTGCGGAATTCAGCAAGTGAGCTTTGATATCTCATTCTTTGAATAAGCATCCGCGCACCCCACAATGGCGTATCAACACCGGTAGCCGCTTAGCGGATTCAAGGAGCAGACATGAGCTTTGTGCAGATTGACGATACGACGGGCAGCACGCAGCTGCGCACCGATGCGGCCTGGCTGGACGCACACTGGATGCCCTTTACCGGCAACCGCAACTTCAAGGCCAAGCCGCGCATGATCGTCAGCGGCCAGGGCGCCTACTACACCGATGCCGATGGCCGCAAGATTTTTGACGGCCTCTCGGGCCTGTGGTGCTCGGGCATTGGCCATGGCCGCAAGGAAGTGGCCGAGGCGATTGGCAAGGCGGCGCTGCAGCTCGATTACGCACCGGCTTTCCAGTTTGGCCACCCGGCCTCGTTTGCGCTGGCCAACAAGATCAAGGAACACACGCCAGCGGGCCTGGACCATGTGTTCTTCACCGGCTCCGGCTCGGAAGCGGCCGACACCTCGCTCAAGATGGTGCGCGCCTACTGGCGCTTGAAGGGCCAGGCCGGCAAGACGGTGCTGGTGGGCCGCGAAAAGGGCTACCACGGCGTGAACTACGGCGGCATCTCGGTGGGCGGCATTGCCGGCAACCGCAAGATGTTTGGCCAGGGCATTGTGGCCGACCACCTGCCCCATACCCAGCCGCCAGCTGGCACCTTCCAGAAGGGCATGTCCGATGAAGGCGGCCGCGCGCTGGCCGACAAGCTGCTCGATGTGATCGCGCTGCATGACGCGAGCAATATCGCAGCGGTGATCGTCGAGCCGTTCTCGGGCTCGGCCGGCGTGGTGATCCCGCCCAAGGGCTACCTGGAGCGCATCCGCGAGATCTGCACGCAAAACGGCATTCTGCTGATTTTTGATGAAGTCATCACCGGCTTTGGCCGCTGCGGTGCCTGGACGGGCGCAGAAGCCTTTGGCGTGGTGCCCGACATCATGAACTTTGCCAAGCAGGTGACCAATGGCGCCCAGCCGCTGGGTGGCTGCGTGGTGACCAAGGAAATCTACGACACCTTCATGGCCGCAGGCGGCCCCGAGTACATGCTGGAGTTTGCCCACGGCTACACCTACTCGGCCCACCCGGTGGCCTGCGCGGCTGGCGTGGCGGTGATGGACATTCTGGAAAAAGAAGACATGCCCGGCCGCGTCAAGGCGCTGGCGCCTTACTTTGAAAACGCCGTGCACAGCTTGAAGGGCGCCAAGCACATCGCCGACATCCGCAACTACGGCCTGGCTGCTGGCTTTACGATTGCCGCGCTGCCCGGCGAGCCGGCCAAGCGCCCTTATGAGATCGCTATGAAGTGCTGGGAAAAAGGCTTCTACGTGCGCTACGGTGGCGACACCATCCAGCTGGCGCCGCCCTTTATCAGCGAAAAGGCCGAGATCGACCGTTTGATCAACGCGCTGGGTGACGCACTGGCTGAAACCAACTGATTCACCTATAACTGCCCTCGTATCTGGCGCCCTGTTTCAGGGCGCCGGTGCTGTTTTTGAATTGCATCCAAGAGAGACTGACATGAACCACGACAAGAATGTGACGGCCACGGTAGGCCATTTGATCGACGGCAAGATCGTGCACGATGGCGGCCGCACGCAGCCGGTGTTCAACCCGGCAACGGGCCAATCGACGGTGAGCGTGGAGCTGGCCAGCAAGGCGACCGTGGAGGCCGCGATTGCCTCTGGCGAAAAGGCCTTCCCCGCCTGGCGCAATACGCCGCCGCTCAAGCGCGCGCGCATCATGGGCCAGCTCAAGGTGCTGCTGGAGCAGAACGCCGACAAGATCGCCGCGATGATCACCGCCGAGCACGGCAAGGTGCTGGCCGATGCGCATGGCGAGCTGCAACGCGGTATCGAGAACGTCGAGTTCGCCAGCTACGCGCCCGAGCTGCTCAAGGGCGAGCACAGCCGCAATGTGGGCCCCAATATCGACAGCTGGAGCGAGTTCCAGGCGCTGGGTGTGACAGCGGGCATCACGCCCTTCAACTTCCCCGCAATGGTGCCTTTGTGGATGTGGCCCATGGCCGTGGCCTGCGGCAATACCTTTGTGCTCAAGCCCTCCGAGCGCGACCCGACCAGCGCGCTCTTCATTGCCCAGCTGGCGCAAGAGGCTGGCCTGCCACCGGGCGTGCTCAACGTCGTCAATGGCGACAAGGAAGCGGTCGACACCCTGCTGCATGACCCGCGCGTCAAGGCGGTGAGCTTTGTCGGATCGACCCCGATTGCCGAGTACATCTACGGCGAAGGCTGCAAGAGCGGCAAGCGCGTGCAGGCGCTGGGCGGTGCCAAGAACCATGCGGTGGTGATGCCCGATGCCGACATCAGCAACGCGGTGACCGCGATGATGGGCGCCGCTTACGGCAGCTGCGGCGAGCGCTGCATGGCCGTGCCGCTGGTGGTGGCCGTGGGCGACGAGGTGGCCGAGCAGATGATTGCGGGCCTCAGCGCCGAGATCGCCAAGATGAAAGTGGGCCCGGGCACCGACAACGGCAATGACATGGGTCCGCTGATCACCAAGCCGCATTTCGAGAAGGTCAAGGCCTATGTGGACAGCGGTGTGCAAGAGGGCGCCAAGCTGCTGATCGACGGGCGCAGCCTGCAGGTGGCAGGTCACGAGGAAGGCTACTTCCTGGGCCCCTGCCTCTTCGACAACGTGCGCCCCGGCATGAAGATCTACCAGGAGGAGATCTTTGGCCCGGTGCTGGGCATTGTGCGCGTCAAGACCTTGCAGGAGGCGATGGACCTGATCAACGCGCACGAGTACGGCAACGGCACCTGCATCTTCACCCGCGATGGCGAAGCAGCCCGCTATTTCAGCGACCATATTCTGGTGGGCATGGTCGGCATCAATGTGCCGCTGCCCGTTCCCGTCGCCTACCACTCGTTCGGCGGCTGGAAGCGCAGCCTGTTTGGTGACCTGCACGCCTACGGCCCCGATGCCGTGCGCTTCTACACCAAGCGCAAGACCATCACCCAGCGCTGGCCCAGCGCCGGTGTGCGCGATGGCGCGGTGTTCAGCTTCCCCAGCAGCCGCTAAGACCTGGATGCAGCCGCCCCGCGAAGGGCCAGGCTGCAAGTTGGTGCGTTTCTTGCGAAGGCTGAGGCCTTTGCCCCCAGCCTTTGCACCATGCGCACCAGCACCGCCCACCGCCGATCGCCGGACACCGCCGCTTCAGCTGAAGCCGCAGCCCGCAGCACCTCCCCCAGCACGCCACCGGCACACCCACCGGTGGCGGCTTTGTCTGCGGCTGTGCCCGCACCGAATCCCACGCCGGTGCCCACGTCCGATCTCCCATCCGACAGCCTGTTCAACCTCTCGCTGGCCAAGGGCCTGCAGGTGCTGTGTGCCTTCAACGCCGCGCACCGCAGCATGACCCTGGCCGAGATTGCGCAGGCTGCCGGCATGACCAAGGCCTCGGCGCAGCGCTCGGTGCATACCTTGCAGGCGCTGGGCTATATCGGCAAGCACCCGAGCACGCGGCGCTTTGTGCTGCTGCCGCGGGTGGTGGAGCTGGGCTTCAACTACCTGGAAGCGCATCCGATGATCAGCGCCGCCCACACCTATCTGGCGCAGCTGGCGCGGCAAAGCGGTGAGACGGCGACCCTGTCCGAGCCCGCAGGCACGCACATGGTCTACCTGGCCCAGGTGCTGACGACGCAGCACATCCCCGTGCTGACACCGGTGGGCACCCAGGTGCCGCTGTACGCCAGCAGCTGCGGGCGCGCCTACCTGAGCCAGCTGCCTGCGCCAGAGGCGCGCGCGCTGCTGCAGCAGGCGCCGATGCCCGCGCGCACCCGCGCCACCCTTACGACGGTGGATGCCGTCATGGAGCGCCTGGCACAGTGCCAGCAAACGGGCTATGCCACCAACTGCGAAGAGCTGTTTCTGGGCGACATGGGCATTGCCGCGCCGGTGTTCAATGCGCGCGGCGTGGTGGTGGGCGCCATCCACCTGGCACCGCCCACCAGCCGCTGGAACATGGCCGATGCCCAGCAGGCGCTGGCGCCGCTGGTGATTGAATGCGCGCGGGCGGTGTCGCAGCTATTGCCGGCTGACTAAAAAAACGCGGAGCCCGAGCGCTCCACGTTCTTCTACCGCTTTGATGGCCTTTCAGCGCCGTATCAGGCTACACCGGCATGCGCCAGCATCGCATGCAGCAGCACATTGCAGCCAGCGGCCAGGTGCTCGGATTTGGCGTCCTCGATCTCGTTGTGGCTAATGCCATCCTTGCAGGGCACAAAGATCATCGCGGTGGGCGCCACGCTGTGCACATAGACGGCGTCATGGCCGGCGCCGCTGACGACCTCCATGTGGTCGTAGCCCAAGGTGTCGGCCGCGCCACGCACGCTGGCCACGCAGTCGGGGTGGAAGATGCAGGGCGCAAAGCGCACCACCTGCGTGATCTCCACCTGGCATTGGCACTGGGCGGCCAGCCGCGCAAACTCGGCGCGCATGGCGGCGTCCATCGCATCCAGGCCGGTCTGCGAGAGGTTGCGAAAGTCGACACTGAACTTGAGCTGGCCCGGGATCACATTGCGGGAGTTGGGCAGCACCTGCAGATGGCCGACGGTGCCGCGCCCGTGTGGTGCTTGGTCCAGCGCAATGCGGTTGACGGCATCGACCATGCGGGCAGCGGCCAGCATCGCGTCATGGCGCAGGTTCATCGGCGTGGGGCCGGCATGGGCGTCCATGCCGGTGACGGTCACGTCATACCACTGCTGGCCCAGCGCGCCGCTGACGATGCCAATCGGCTTGTCATAGGCTTCGAGGACAGGGCCTTGCTCGATATGCGCTTCAAAGTAAGCGGCAAACGCGCCACCGGGCACATCACCGCAGGCCACATCGCCCAGGTAGCCGATGCGGGCCAGCTCAGCGCCCACGGTAATGCCTGCACCATCTTGTTGCGAGCGGATGTGGTCTGCACCAAAAATTCCCGCAAATGCACCAGAGCCCATCATCACCGGCGTGAAGCGCGTGCCTTCCTCGTTCATCCAGAAGGCCACTTCCAGCGGCGCGCGGGTCTGGATGCCATGGCTGTTGAGCGTGCGCACCACCTCCAGCCCGGCGAGCACGCCGTAGTTGCCATCGAACTTGCCGCCGGTGGGCTGGGTGTCGATATGGCTGCCGGTGGCCACGGCGCGTGCCTGCGGATCGGTGCCGGGGCGGCGGCCAAACACATTGCCCACTTCGTCCACGCGCACCTGCAGGCCTGCGTCGCGGAACCATTGCACGACCTGGTCACGGCCGGCCTTGTCCTCGTCGGTCAAGGCGATGCGGCAGACACCGCCCTTGGGCGTGGCCCCTATCTGGGCGAGGTCCATCAGCGATTGCCAGAGGCGGTTTTCATCAATGCGCAGGCTGTCTATTGGGGTCATGCGGGTACTCCTGAAAGTGAGGCGAACAATGCGCAGAGCGTTCGCATAAAGCATGCCAATAATATCGATGAATCAAACACTTGTATCGATAATCGATAGGTGTGATGTGGCACGCAGCTTGCTTTGGACTTGTCATCCCCCACTCCTTGGAAAGGTCCTGTGATGCAAGCGTCTTCCGGTTTCTCCGTCTCCCGTCCCGCGCTCAAAAGCCTGGCTCTGGCTGTCACCCTGGTGCTGGGCGCCGGTGCTGCCATGGCCCAGGAAAAGGTGCTGCGCATTGCGATGACTGCGGGCGATATCCCGCGCACCTCGGGCCAGCCCGACCAGGGTTTTGAAGGCAACCGTTTTACCGGCATTCCGATGTATGACGCGCTGACCCAGTGGGACCTGAGCAAGGCCGACAAGCCCAGCGAGCTGGTGCCGGGCCTGGCGCTGTCCTGGGAGGTGGATGCCAAGGACAAGACCAAGTGGCTGTTCAAGCTGCGCCCCGGTGTCAAGTTCCACGATGGCAGCGCCTTCACGGCCGATGCCGTGGTCTGGAACGTGAACAAGGTGCTGGACAAGGAGGCCGAGCAGTTTGACCCGGCCCAGGTGGGCGTGACCGCATCGCGCATGCCCACGCTCAAGTCCGCCAAGAAGATCGATGACCTGACGGTCGAGCTGACCACCACCGAGCCCGATTCCTTCTTGCCGATCAACCTGAGCAATCTGTTCATGGCCTCGCCCGCGCACTGGGCCAAGAAGCTGGCGGCAGTGCCGGCCTCCGTCAGCGGCAAGGCCGAGCGCAGCAAGGCCGCCTGGACGGCGTTTGCCGCCGACCCCTCGGGCACCGGCCCCTTCAAGGGCGCACGCCTGGTGCCGCGCGAGCGCTTTGAGATGGTGAAGAACGCCAGCTACTGGGACCCCAAGCGCACGCCGACCATCGACAAGGTGGTGCTGCTGCCGCTGCCCGAGGCCAACTCGCGCACTGCTGCGCTGATGAGCGGCCAGGTGGACTGGATCGAGGCGCCAGCGCCCGATGCGCTCGATGCCATCAAGGCACGCGGCTTCAAGGTGTACGCCAACCTGCAGCCCCACATCTGGCCATGGCAGTTCTCGTTTGTTGAGGGCTCGCCCTGGCTGGACAAGCGCGTGCGCCATGCGGCCAATCTGTGTGTGGACCGCGCCAGCATGAAGCAGCTCTTGAATGGCCAGATGGAACCTGCCACCGGCATCTTTGAGCCCGGCCACCCCTGGCGCGGCAGCCCCAGCTTCCAGATCAAGTACGACGTGAAGGCCGCCCAGGCGCTGATGACCCAGGCCGGCTACAGCGCCAGCAAGCCGATCAAGGTGAAGATCCAGACCTCGGCCTCGGGCTCGGGCCAGATGCAGCCGCTGCCGATGAACGAGTTCATCCAGCAGAACCTCAAGGAATGCTTCTTTGATGTCGAGTTCGATGTGGTGGAGTGGAACACGCTGTTCTCCGGCTGGCGCCTGGGGGCCAAGGACCCGGGTGCCAACAAGGCCAGTGCGACCAATGTGACGGCAGCCACCATGGATCCCTTCTTTGCGATGGTGCGCTTTGTCAGCACCAAGTCCTTCCCGCCGCTGTCCAACAACTGGGGCTTCTACAGCAACAAGCAGGTCGATGCGGTGGTGGACAAGGCCCGCACCACCTTTGATGCCAAGGAGCGCGACAAGGCCCTGGCCGAGCTGCACACCCTGGTGGTCGATGAGTCGCCCTTCCTCTTTGTGGCACACGATGTGGGCCCACGCGCCATGTCGGCCAAGGTCGGCCATGTGGTGCAGCCGCAAAGCTGGTTCATCGATATCGCGACGATGACGATGAAGTAAGCCGGGCGTCCCCGGGCATGCAGACCGGTGCTGAGACACCGCTGCATGCCGGGCGCAGGCCGATGGCCCAAACCGCCAGTGCGACCCCGCATGGTCCGCTTCTCCCCCACGAACCTCTGATCCGCCATGCTTGCCTACCTGTTCAGACGCATTGTCTACACCCTGCCCATCATGCTGGGCGTGGCCCTGCTGTGCTTTGCCCTGGTGCATATCGCGCCCGGCGACCCTCTGGTGTCGGTCTTGCCCGCCGATGCATCGGCCGAGCTGCAGGCCCAGATGCGCGAGCTCTACGGCTTTAACCGGCCGCTGCCCGAGCAGTTTCTGCGCTGGGTCTGGCGCGCGCTGCAGGGCGATCTGGGCCAGTCGATTGCCACCAGCCGGCCGGTGACCACCGAGGTGATGGCGGCCGTGGTCAACACCTTGCGTCTGGCCGTGGTGGCGACCTTGATCGGCTTTGTGCTGGGCAGCCTGTTTGGTTTTGTGGCGGGGTATTTCCGCAACTCCTGGGTGGACCGCAGCTGCTCGATGCTGTCGATGCTGGGCGTCAGCGTGCCGCACTACTGGCTGGGCATGGTGATGGTGATCGTCTTCTCGTCGCAGCTGATGTGGCTGCCTGCCACCGGCGCGGGGCCAGGTGGCTCGGGCGACTGGGCCTGGGACTGGGCGCATGTGCAGTTCATGATCCTGCCGGCCATCACGATGTCGGTGATCCCCATGGGCATCATTGCGCGCACCGTGCGGGCGCTGGTAGCTGAGCTGCTGGACCAGGAGTTCATCCTCGGCCTCAAGGCCAAGGGCCTGGGCCATCTGGGCATCTTCCGCCATGTGCTCAAAAATGCAGCGCCCACGGCGCTGGCGGTGATGGGCCTGCAGCTGGGCTACCTGCTGGGCGGCTCCATCCTGATCGAGACCGTGTTCTCCTGGCCGGGCACCGGCTTTTTGCTCAACCAGGCCATCTTCCAGCGCGATCTGCCGCTGCTGCAGGGCTCCATCCTGGTGCTGGCCGTTTTCTTTGTGCTGCTCAACCTCATCATCGACGTGGTGCAGACCCTGCTCGATCCCCGCATCGCCCGCTGAGCGCAGATCGCTGAGCGCAGATTTCTGGAGGTTCCGTCCCCATGACCAGTCTTTCCCTTCCCGATGCAGCAGCGGCCCAGGTGCAGCCGCTGCCGGCCCAGCGCTCACGCGGCTATTGGTCCTCGGTGCTGCAGCGCCTGCTGCGCGACCCGGTGGCCATGGGCGCGGCCGCCGTCATTGTGCTGCTGATTGTGGTGGCGGCGCTGGCGCCCTGGATCACGCCGTCCGACCCCTACCTGGCCTCCATGCTCAAGCGGCTCAAGCCCATTGGCACCGCGGGCCTGCCGCTGGGCAGCGATGAGCTGGGCCGCGACATGCTCTCGCGCCTGATGATGGGCGCACGCCTGTCGCTGTTCATGGGCATCACCCCGGTGCTGCTGGCCTTTGTGATCGGCACGGGCATTGGCATTGTGGCCGGCTACGCCGGTGGCCGCACCAACACGGTGATCATGCGCACCATCGATGTGTTCTATGCCTTCCCCTCGGTGCTGCTGGCCATTGCGCTGTCGGGTGCGCTGGGCGCGGGCATTTTCAACTCGCTGGTGTCGCTGACGATTGTCTTTATCCCGCAGATCGCCCGGGTGGCCGAGAGCGTGACGGCCCAGGCCCGCAACCGCGACTATGTGGAGGCGGCGCGCGCCACCGGGGCCAACGCCTTCACCATCGTGCGGGTGCATGTGCTGGGCAATGTGCTGGGCCCCATCTTTGTCTACGCCACCAGCCTGATTGCGGTGTCGATGATCCTGGCCTCGGGCCTGTCGTTTCTGGGCCTTGGCGTGAAGCCGCCCGAGCCCGAATGGGGCCTGATGCTCAATACCTTGCGCACGGCGATCTACACCCAGCCCTGGGTGGCGGCCTTGCCGGGGCTGATGATCTTCATCACCTCCATCTCCTTCAATCTGCTCTCCGATGGCCTGCGCTCGGCCATGGACAACAAGGGTTAAGCCATGCTCCAGCATTCTTCTTTAGCCCCTGCCGCCGCGCTGGCCGCCGATGTGGGTGGCCCGGCCCAGCCGCTGCTGACGGTGCGCGGCTTGACCAAGCATTTCCCGCTCAAGCAAGGCAAGCTGGTGCGCGCGGTCGATGGCGTGGATTTCGAGGTGCTCAAGGGCGAGACCCTGGGCGTGGTGGGCGAGTCCGGTTGCGGCAAGTCGACCACGGCGCGCCTGTTGATGCACCTGATGGACCCGACCGCCGGCGAGCTGGTGTTTGACGGCCGCACGGTGGGCTCGCGCGACCTGAGCCTCAAGGAGTTTCGCCGCCAGGTGCAGATGGTGTTCCAGGACAGCTATGCCTCGCTCAACCCGCGCCTGACGATCGAGGACTCGATCGCCTTTGGCCCGCAGGTGCATGGCGTCTCGCGCAAGGAATCAGTCGCCCGCGCCCACCACCTGATGGACCGGGTGGGCCTGGCGCCGGCCCGCTTTGCCGAGCGCTACCCGCATGAGCTCTCGGGCGGCCAGCGCCAGCGCATCAACATTGCGCGCGCACTGGCCTTGCAGCCGCGCATGGTGATCCTGGATGAAGCCGTCTCGGCGCTCGACAAATCGGTGGAGGCCCAGGTGCTGAACCTGCTGGCCGATCTGAAGCGCGAGTTTGGCCTGACCTATGTCTTCATCAGCCATGACCTGGGGGTGGTGCACTACATCAGCGACCGGGTGATGGTGATGTACCTGGGCCAGGTGGCCGAGATTGGCCCCTCGGATGCGCTATTTGCCGCGCCGGCCCACCCCTACACCAAGGCCTTGCTGTCGTCGGTGCCGTCGATGGACCCGAGCCACCGCACCCTGGTGGCACCGCTGGCCGGTGACCCGCCCAACCCCATCAACCCGCCCACGGGCTGCCGCTTTCACC
>NZ_KE148620.1:447-19865 GCF_000410635.1 Comamonas sp. B-9 | reverse complement strand
CGGCCTTGGCGTAGCGCTGCACGCCGGCGGCATCGGCCACATGCACGATCAGCGGGTGGTCGGCGGGCCGGCCCTTGGCGCTGAAGATCTGCGCCACGGCGGCATCGTTGTCGCTGTCGGCGGCCAGGCCGTAGACCGTCTCGGTCGGCAGGCCCACCAGTTGCCCCGCCTGCAGCGCCAGCGCCGCAGCGCGCACCGAGGCGTCGAGCTTTCCATCCAGAATCACGTGTAGTCCTCTTAGAACGCGGCAATGCCCAGGATGGCAGCGGCTTTCAGGGCCGTCTCGCGCACCTGCTCGGGTGTGGCGGCCGTGATGTTCAGGTGGCCCATCTTGCGGCCACGCTTGGCATCGACCTTGCCGTACAGGTGCAGGTGGCAACCGGGCAGGGCCAGCACCTGGTCCCAGGCCGGGGTCTGCGCGCTGGCGCTGTCCTTGAACCACAGGTCGCCCAGCAGGTTCAGCATGATGGCGGCGCTGTGCTGGCGCGGTTGCACCAAGGGCAGGTTGGCCATGCAGCGCACCTGCAGCTCGAACTGCGACACATCCAGCGCGTTCTGGCTGTAGTGGCCGCTGTTGTGCGGGCGCGGGGCGATCTCGTTGACGACCAGCTGGCCGCCATCGAGCACAAAGAATTCCACGCAGAGCACGCCGACATAGTCCAGGCCCTGGGCCACCGACTGGGCCGCCGCAATGGCCTGCTCGGCCTGCGCGGCAGGCAGGTTGCCGGGGTACACCTCGGTCACCGCCAGAATGCCTTCGCGGTGCAGGTTGCGCTGTACCGGCAGGTGCACGATATCGCCGTTGCGGCTGCGCGCGACGATGACCGAGCACTCATGGGCGAGTGGCAGCATCTTTTCGAGCACGCAGGCTACGTGCTTGAGCTCGTCCCAGGCCGCGTTCAGCTCTTCGCGGGTCTTGACACGGATTTGGCCCTTGCCGTCATAGCCCATGCGCGCGGTTTTCAGGATGCCGGGCAGCAGCGCGTCGTTGACGGCGGCCAGCTGCTCGGCCGTCTCGATGACGGCATAGGGCGCGCAGGGAACGCCGCATTTCACGAAATGGGCTTTTTCTGCGGCGCGGTCCTGGGCGATGGCCACGGAGGAACCTGCGGGCGAGACCGGCAGGCTTTGCGCGAGCTGGTTCAGCGCGGCAGCGGGCACGTTCTCGAACTCGGTGGTCACCGCAGCGCACAGGCGCGCCAGCTCGGCCAGGCCTTGCGGGTCTTCATAGCCGCTGCGCACATGGTGGTGGCTGACCAGACCGGCCGGGCTGGTCGCATCCGCATCCAGCACGGCGGTGAAATAGCCCATCGACTGGGCGGAGTGGGCAAACATGCGGCCCAGCTGGCCGCCGCCCAGCACGCCCAAGGTGGCGCCGGGCAAGATCACTTGGGCCGGGAGGTGCGCCGGGGCGCTGGGGCTCGTGGTGCTCATTCGTTCACCGGCAAGGTCATGTTGCGGGCCGCCTCGGTCTGCTCGGCGCGGAAGGCATCGAGCTTGGCGCGCAGCGCAGGGTCTTCGTTGGCCAGCATGGCCACGGCAAACAGGGCGGCATTGGCAGCGCCTGCCTGGCCGATCGCAAAGGTGGCGACCGGCACGCCCTTGGGCATCTGCACGATGGAGTGCAGCGAATCAACGCCTTGCAGGTGGCGGCTGGCCACCGGCACGCCCAGCACGGGCACCGGGGTTTTAGCGGCTATCATCCCAGGCAGGTGGGCGGCGCCCCCAGCGCCGGCGATGATGGCCTTGAGGCCCCGTTCTACGGCGCTCTCAGCAAAACGGAACATGTCGTCAGGCATGCGGTGGGCCGAGACCACCTGGGCCTCAAAGGCAATACCGAATTGCTGGAGAATGGCAACTGCGTGCTGCATGGTCTCCCAGTCGCTGCTGGAGCCCATGACCACGCCAACTTGGATGGGTGTCATAGTGTGGGTTGGCGGGTGTCAAAGGGCAAGAATGCCGGTCCCGCGCCAGGGTGGAACCCGCCATTTTACTTTTTGCAGTGAAGCTGCCTGATCAACACGGATTTTTAGCGACATGATCGACGTCACCATTGAGAATTTTGAAGCCGAAGTCATCCAGGCATCCATGCAGGTGCCCGTGCTGGTGGACTTTTGGGCACCTTGGTGCGGCCCTTGCAAAACCCTGGGCCCCATGCTGGATAAGCTGGAAGTCGACTACGGCGGCCGCTTCAAGCTGGCCAAGATCGATTCCGACCAGGAGCAGCAGCTGGCCGGCATGTTTGGCATCCGCTCCATCCCCACCTGCGTGCTGATGATGGGCGGCAAGCCCGTCGACGGCTTCATGGGCGCCCTGCCGGAGGGCAAACTGCGCGAGTTCCTGGACAAACACCTGCCCTCCGAGGCCGCGATGGCCGCCGAAGCGGGCGCTGATGAAGCCCAGCAGCTGCTCGACAGCGGCGATGTGCAGGCCGCGCTGCAGATGCTGCAAGAGTCGCTGGCGGCCGACCCCAGCAATGACGATGCCCGTTTTGACTATGCCCGCCTGCTGATCCAGACGGGCGCGGTGACCGAGGCCGAAGCCCAGATCGAGGAGCCGCTCAAGCGCATCCAGCAGCCGCTGCGCTTTGTCGCGCTCAAGGCCTGGGCCCAGGCGATCCGCTTTGTGCACGAGGACGACCGGGGCGATTGGCCGCTCGAGCAGTTCGACGCGGCCATTGCCGCCAACAAGCGTGATTTCGACACCCGCTTTGCCAAGGCGCAGGCGCTGATGGCCGAAGGCCAGTGGACGGCCAGCATGGACGAGCTGCTGGAAATCATCATGCGCGACAAAACCTGGAACGACCAGGCTGCGCGCAAGCTGTTTGTCGCCATCCTGGAGCTGCTGACCCCGCCCAAGCCCAAGGCCGCAGACACGGTGCCGGGCACCACGGCCGGCGGCATTGCGCTGACGGGCAAGGCCAGCAAGCAGGAGGACGAGGTGGGTGCGTTGCTGAGCAGCTACCGCCGCCGCCTGAGCATGGCGCTGAACTGAGCGCAAGCGGCGCGGCGGGCGCTGGTAGGCGAGAGCCGGTTTTGCGCAGCGGCCAAGCCCATCCTGTACAGTGTGGACCTACACCCCGTTGCAACTGCAAAACAGGGGTATGGTGGTTTGCACCTATACTGATAGCAGCAAAGCGGCGATGGGTGCGCGCAGGTGCCCATTTTGAGCGTCAATAGGCCCAAAGCTGTGGTCTTTGACGCTTGGGGCGCATGGGGCGTGCCGCTACCGCAGGAGAATCAACACCATGGGATTGTGGCAAAAACTGTTTGGCTGGCTGAACCCGTCCGCGCCAACGGCTGCCCCCGCTGATACCCCGAGCCCGCACCCGTCCGAGGCGCTGACAGGCCCTGCGTCGCAAGAGCCTGTGCGCGGCACGCGTGAGCCGGCCTTTGACCCGGCGGCCGAGCTGGCTGCGCCGGTGGCCAGCATCCCCAGCGCTGGCGATGTGCCCGCAGCAGCTGCCACCCCGCCTGCAGCCGAGGCAGCGCCCAGCCCCCAGGCCGATCTGTTCGAGGCCGCCGCTGCCCGCGACGCCGAAGTTCCCCCCGCGATTGCCGACCCCGCACTGCGCGAGGCGCTGTCTGCCTATGCCGGTATGGCCTGGGACCGGCAGCTCGATTTTGCCGAGAAAGTGGGCGACCGACCCTGGTCAGCCGATACGGCCCAGGGCCTGATCGCCTTTGGCGATGACCTGCGTTTTCGCATGCAGGTGCTGGGCTCCTACTCCTTCCAATCAGGCACCTGGCTGTGGATCTGGGCCCATACCCAGGCTGAGGTGGCGCCCGCCTTTACCGAGGTGGCACGCCAGCTGCAAGGCTTTGGCGCGGCCAAGAACCTGGCGCTGTTCACCGAGCCGCGCACCGCGCTGCGCCAGGAAGACCTGCATGTGATCGGCCTGATTGCCGCCGGTGCCGACAACAGCGCCGGCTACTACCTGGGCAACTATGGCGAGGGCATCTTGCTGGCGCTGATCGATCCCGACCATGGCCTGCCAACGACTGCGCCCAAGCCCGAGCGGGTGCCTACCGTCGTCTCGCAGCTGATCAGCGATTTTGAGCTGGACCACCGCGTGCTGCTGCAGCACTACCTGCCCGCCAAGGGTTTCAGCGTGCAGGAGACCGGCTCGCGCATCACCGGCCAGCACGGTGTCAACCGCATCGTTGCCGATCTGGACAGCCAGGGCCGCATCAGCGCCGTCTCCGGCAGCCTGGGCCCTGCCGTCTGATCAGAAGCGGTAGTCCAGCGTCTTGCCGGGCGTGCCGGCTGGCGCCACTTCCACACTCTGGTCAATCGTCTTGCCGCCCTCGGCGTTGGCCTTGACGGTGTAGCGGCCAATGTCCAGGCGCAGCAGGCAGACGGGCCCCTGGGCCTGGAACTGCGCCACTTCCTGCCCCTTGCCATCGGCAATCACCACCTGGATCTTTGCGAGGTAGTCGCCCGACCTGGTCGCAAACAGCAGCGACAGCGGGTAGTCCTTCATCGCCGCACGCATTGCGGTCGATTCATCTATGCCAATGCCGCCGCAGACATACTGCACATCGCCTGCTTTTTGCAGTGCGGGGTGCTGGGCATGGGCAGCGGTGGCGGGCAGCAATGCCGCGCAGAGCATCGCGGCGCTCAGGGTGGGGGTGTGGTTTTTCAAGGCAGTCCTTTGCAGTCATGGATCTGCCTTGACTGTGCGCTTGGCAGGCGCTGGCGCCTGTCAGCCAAGGGCGGACATGGCGGTACGCCTGCAGCGGCTTAAAAGCGTGGCAAATCCGGATGGGACAGCTTGCCCGCGCGCACCAGCATCTTGCCGTACTCGGCGCAGCGGTTCAAGGTCGGAATCACCTTGCCGGGGTTGAGCGTGCCTTGCGGGTCAAACGCGGCTTTCAAGGCCAGCATCTGCGCATTTTCCTCGGCCGAGAACTGCACGCACATGCTGTTGAGCTTTTCCACGCCCACGCCATGCTCGCCGGTGACGGTGCCGCCCATGGCAACGCTGGTCTCCAGAATGTCGGCGCCAAACAGCTCGCAGCGGTGCAACTGATCGGGGTCATTGGCATCGAACAGGATGAGCGGGTGCAGGTTGCCGTCGCCGGCATGGAAGACATTGGCGCAACGCAGCTGGTATTTCTTCTCCATCTGCTGGATGGCGAGCAGGATATCGGCCAGGCGCTTGCGCGGAATGGTCGAGTCCATGCACATATAGTCCGGGCTCATGCGGCCGCTGGCGGGGAAGGCGTTCTTGCGGCCGCTCCAAAAGCGCAGCCGCTCTTCTTCGTCCTGGCTGATGCTGATGGCAGTGGCGCCCGCTGCGCGCAGCACCTGGCTCATATGGGCGACCTCTTCGGCCACCTCTTCGGGCGTGCCGTCGCTCTCGCACAGCAAGATGGCTTCGGCGCTCAGGTCGTAGCCGGCATGCACAAAGTCCTCGACGGCGGCGGTCATCGGCTTGTCCATCATCTCCAGCCCGGCCGGGATGATGCCCGCGGCAATCACTGCCGCCACCGCGTCACCCGCCTTGCGCACATCGTCAAAGCTGGCCATGATGCAGCGCGCCAGCTGGGGCTTGGGAATGAGCTTGACCGTCACCTCGGTGGCCACGGCCAGCATGCCCTCGCTGCCGATCACCGCGGCCAGCAGGTCGTAGCCCGGCACATCCAGCGCCTGGCTGCCAAACTCGATGGGCTCACCTTCGACGGTGAAGCCCTTGATCTGCAGCACGTTGTGCACCGTGAGCCCGTATTTGAGGCAGTGCACACCGCCGGAATTCTCGGCAATATTGCCGCCAATGGTGCAGGCGATCTGGCTCGATGGGTCGGGCGCGTAATAGAGGCCATAGGGCGCTGCTGCATCGCTGATGGCCAGGTTGCGCACGCCGCATTGCACCACCGCCGTGCAGGCGGCCGGGTCGATGTGCAGGATCTGGTTGAAGCGCGCCATCGACAGGGTGACGCCCAGCGCAATCGGCAGTGCACTGCCAGACAGGCCGGTGCCGGCGCCGCGCGCCACCACGGGCACCTGCAGCGCATGGCAGGCCTGCAGCACCGCCTGCACCTGGGCATAGGTCTCGGGCAGCGCCACTACCAGCGGGCGCTGGCGGTAGGCCGTCAGGCCATCGCATTCATAGGGCGTGGTGTCCTCGTCGTGCCACAGCAGGCAGTCATCGGGCAGCAGCTTGCGCAGGGCGGCCACGACTTCGCGCTGGCGCGTGGCGCGGTCTGCGGTAGAGGGTTGGGGGGAGGCGTGAGCGGACATGCCCCAACTGTATCGCCATTGGCAGCTGCTGTGGGAAAGGGGCGGGATGGAGAATCAGGAAATCAAGAATCAGAGCTGCTGGCACTTGATGGGGGGCGTTATCAGGCAGAAATTGCCTCAGACAGCGAGGCCGCAAACTTGGCTGAGCGGCGCGGCGGCAGCCTCAAGGCGTAGCAAGCTTGCTGATGTAGGCGATGGCGGCTTGGCCATGCGGCTGCAGAAACAGTTCTACGTCCTGTCCCGACTGGGGAACGCGCAGGCGATGGGTCCCTTCCGTGATCGGCTGGCTGCACTGGAACTGCAGCGTCCATTGGTCCAGGCGAGGGTCTGTGGCTGCATGGGTCACGTTGACCAAGGTGAGCGTCGTTCCATTTTCCAGCGTGAATACCGTCCCTGCAAACGCCACCGGGTTGCGCACCAAGGCGTCCGCAGCAGAGGGTTGTGATGCCAGGGCGGCAAGCGCGGGTGAGCCAGCGGCCGCCACCGCCATGCCGGTTAAGGCCTGCTTTGCAAAATTTCTGCGATCCATGGCGGCCTCCTTGTGCCTTGTAAACAGTGAAAGCCGCTGACCGGCTTTGCAGACATAGATGCCATTCTGACAAAAAATAATGCAAAATGCTTCTAAATATTTCTTGGACTTGGGCGTGGCTGAGGTTTTGCGGGTCCAGTGGCCTGTTTAAAGGAAATCTGATGAGCGAATTTTTTGTAGGGCAAGTCATGATGACTGGCTTTGTTTTTGCCCCCAAATATTTTGCGCAATGCAATGGCCAACTATTGCCTATTGCCCAGAATCAGGCGCTCTTTTCGTTGTTGGGGACACAATATGGCGGCAATGGATCGACCAATTTTGCCCTGCCGGATCTGAGGGGGCGCACCCCCATTGGTTTTGGCAATTCTGTTGATCCGGGATGGTCGCCTCCTCCTGCTGGTATTGGCGAGAGAGGCGGTGTCGAAAACGTCACGCTGCTACCTGCCCAGATGCCATCACATACCCATGCCCTGCAAGCAAGAACGGCCACGGGCACTACCCGCATCCCCAAAGGCAATGCATTGGCAACCAGTGCTTCAACGGCCCTTTACGCGACAGGTTCGCCCAATGTCGCCTTGGCGCCGCAATCCATCTCGTCGGCGGGCAATACCCAGCCGCATCCCAACATGCAGCCCTCTACGACGCTGAACTTCTGCATTGCGCTACAGGGAATCTTTCCCTCCCGCAATTGAGCTGCATGCGGATGCCGAGCTTTCCCAGACGATCCATGAGGCCTTACCCATGAGCACACCCTATGTTGGCGAAATACGCATGTTTGGTTTTGGACGCGTTCCCAATGGCTGGTTTACCTGCGATGGAAGCCTGAAGTCCATTGCCGACTATGAGGTGCTTTATACCCTTCTGGGCACCACCTATGGGGGTGATGGGGTGAGCACTTTTGCTGTTCCTGATCTGCGTGGGCGATTGCCGATTCATCAAGGTAGCGGGCCGGGGCTGACTCCACGAGCCATCGGGCAAATAGCGGGTACCGAAGCTGTTACGCTGGCGCCTCAGCATATGCCGGCTCATATACACGCGGTGGCGGTAAGTACGGCGGCTGCAACATCACAATCCCCGGCATCCAACCAGATGCTGGCCGCCATCAGTGGGGACGGACTGTATGCCACCGAGGTTGCAGGAGACCCCATAGCCACCTCTTCACAGACAGTGGGTACTGTTGGAGGCAGCCAGCCGCACGAAAACACGATGCCGACCCTAGCTGTAAATTTCTGCATGGCTTGGGCAGGCATCTATCCATCACAGGGATAAGGTACGGTGCAAGTCCCGAGATGGCAACGATGGACTCCCGCTGCCTGTGCGCCTGAGACTTTCCAGAGGTAATACACCATGTCTGAACCATTTGTTGGCGAGATCCAGATTTTCGGCTTTAATTTTCCTCCGCAAGGTTGGGCGTCCTGTAGTGGTGCCACATTGCCTATTCAGCAAAATACAGCGCTTTTTTCGTTGCTGGGTACCCAGTATGGCGGCAATGGGCAAACCACCTTCCAGTTGCCCAATCTGACCGGGCGTGCAGCTTGCAACCAGGGGCAAGGGCCAGGTTTGACGCCTCGTGTCATTGGCGAGACTTTTGGCTCTGCAGCAGTGACCCTGAACTCGCAGCAAATACCCAACCATACCCACACCCTGCAGTTCTTCAACCAAGGTGATCCTGCCAAGCGCCTGTCCACACCGCAGGCGAATGCGGCGCTGAACCTGCCGTCGCAAGCTGCCTCCAAGTTCTTTGCTTCGCCTGGGGAGATGACCTCACTCTCACCTACTGCGCTTCAGCCCGCAGGCGGCTCTCAACCTCATGAAAACCGCCAGCCCTACCTGGCCATGAATTTCTGCATTGCGCTGCAAGGGGTATTCCCCTCATTTAGTTAACTGCGTTATTGCGGGAAAGGCGGACGGGGTGCAGCAGCTTCCACCATTTCCCGGCTCGCGGCAAGCGCCACCACAGCCTGCTGCATGGGTGGTGCACGGCCTGTCACTGCGGCATGCCTGTGATGAGGACTTGCCATGGCTGCAGATGCTCTATAGCCAGTCCCGCGAGGCAGAACTGGCCCCAGTTCCCTGGCCGCCTGCTGTGAAGGCTGCTTTTCTGGAGAGCCAGTTCGCGCTGCAGCACCGGCACTTTGTGCAGGGAGGGACGAGCGACGCCTGGTGGATCGTGTGCCAGAAGAACGCAGACGGCATGGTCCAAGCCATTGGCCGTCTCTACCTTGCCCAGGGTGCACACACCGTCACGGTGGTGGATATCTGCCTGCTTGGCGCGTACCAATCACAAGGGTTGGGCTCGGCGCTGTTGCGGCATGTCCTGGCGGATGCTGCGCAGGCCGGTAAAGCGGTGAGCTTGCATGTGGCCCATGGCAATACAGGCGCATTGCAGCTTTACCAGCGGCTGGGGTTTAGCGTGCAGGAAGATATGGGCAGCCACCTGCGGATGCAGTGGCTGCGGCCAGCGGCAGGCGCGGCGCTCCGCTAATTGAAAACGGCCTGGTAGAGAAAGCCGGTGGCATCACGTGCCACTGGCACGACAAAGATGGCCTGCTCCCCCATGCTCGCATGACGCATGGAATAGGTCTGCTGCGGGAAAAGAACAGCCGATTCGTTGCGAAACACCAAGGAAAACGGCTGGCGGTACAGTTGCGCCCCCGCTGACGACTGCAGTGGCTGCACCTCCACCAGCTGGAAAGGCACCTCGGAATCGGCCAGCAGACCCACAAATACCGTGCCGACATGGGGCTGGAAATCTTCCAGCGTCAAGAATCTCACCTCAATGCTCCCCTTGCTTGTTGTGTGCAGCACCGCGACTGCGGCGCGGTGCCTGCTGCCACGCCAGTGCAGCCAGCAGCAGCGCGAGCAGGGCCAACATTCCTTGCGACTGGCTGGGGACGGGCACAGCGCCTGCGCTGGCCTCGGCGACCCCAAACCCGCCAGGATCGGCGATGGAGCCGTTAGCAGCCAAGTCATCGTCGCCGGTCTGTCCGTCCGTCACCGTGTAGGTGATGGTATTGGTTCCCACCGTGGCTGGATACACATACCAGGATGGTGCCTTGCCGGGCTGCGGGCCATATTTCCAGTATTGCGCGCCGGCTGGAACGGCCGACGGATAGGCCAGCTCGATGGTGATGGTCGATCCCAGTTCGCAGCCCGTTGTCTTGAAGTCAAACAGGCCTTCAGGGAAGCGGATACCTGCCAAGGGGGTAGCCATCTCGGATTCGGGCAGATAGCGGCTCGTGTCGAATCCGCAGCCAGCACCACCGCCGCTGAGCGTGGCTGTGATGACGCCTGTCCCGCTGGGCGATGCTGCGGAATAGCTCTTGGCGCTGGGAACACCGGTTTGCGCGGCAGAGGCCGGGCCAGGGCCCACGTCATTGCTGGCAGTGACGGTGCAGTTGTATGTGGTGCCATTTGTCAGGCCCGTGATCTTCAAGGGCGAACTGGAGCCACTGACCGCCGTAGTGCCTGCACCGCAGGATGCGCTGTAGGCCGTGATGGCGCTGCCGCCGTCAGAGGCAGGAGGCACAAAGGAGAGAGTCAGCTCCGCATTTCCTGAGGAGATCGTCGTGATGGACGGTGCGCCGGGGAGTGTGGCAGGGGTGGCGGTGACCGAGGCAGAAGGCTGGCTGGAGCCGATAGCATTGCGCGCGGTGACGGAGCAACTGTAGGCGGTGCCATTGGTCAGACCCGCAACCGTGATGGGCCCTGTGGTGGCAGTGACGGACACAGAGCCCGGCAAGCAGGTGGCGGTGAAGTCGATCACAGCGACGCCATTGGGCGCCGCGGGCGTGAAGTCCACCAGGACTTGTCCATTGCCTCGAGTGGCGGGGCCAATGGTTGGGGCATCGGGCACCACACCAGGTGTCACATTGACCACGGCAGATGGTGCGCCGGCCCCTGCAAGGTTGCTGGCGGTCACGCTGCAGCTATAGGCGGTGCCGTTGACCAAGCCTGTCACTACCAATGGCGAGCTGGTGCCAACTTGCGTGCGGGTGGGAGCGCCTGCAGCGCTGCAAGTGGCGGTGTAGTCGGAGACAGGGCGGCCTCCGTCAACCAGAGGAGCGGTGAATGTCACTGTTGCCTGCGCATTTCCCGGTGTTGCGCTGGATATCGTGGGCGCTCCAGGCGGGCCAAATGGCGTGACCGATGCGGCTGTAGATTCACCACCGAAGCCTGCAGCGTTCCGTGCAGCAACCGTGCAGGTATAAGCGCTGCCATTGGCCATGCCGCCCACTTCAATCGGTGAGTCTGGCCCGGTGGCAGTCAGGCCACCACTGCAGCTGACGCGGTAGTCGAGGATGGCCGAGCCGCCATTGTTGGCAGGTGCGGTGAATACGATCGAGGCTTTTCCATTCAGGGGGACTGCACTTGTGATGCTGGGGGCCGCTGGTGCCGCTCTGGGCGTCACGCTCAGTGCGTTGGATGGCGTGCTTCCCACCGAGTTGCTGACTACCACTGTGCAGCTATAGGCGGTGCCATTGCTCAACCCTGGCACAGTGATGCTCGGCGGAGAGCCGCTGTGGAAAGTCGCGCCACCATCGCAGGTGGCTGCGTAACCGGTGATGGGGTCACCGCCATCGGAAGATGGCTCGCTGAAGGTCAAGACAGCGAAGGAATCGGCAGGTTGGGCGCTGGTCAGCGAAGGAGCCAGTGGAGCGCCCTTGGGCATCACGGCAACACTGCCAGAGGCTGCACTGGTTCCGATGGCATTGGTGGCCGTAACAGTGCACATATAAGTGGCACCGTTGATAAGACCAGACACCTCAATCGGTGATGCAGTGCCGGACTGGCTGTTCGAGCCGCAACTGGCCATGTAGGACTGGATGGCGCTACCACCATCGGACGCCGGCGGAGTAAAGGCTATCTGGGCCGCACCGTTGCCGCCGATTGCCGTGCCGATGACCGGCGCGCCGGGCGCGGTGGCATTGGCTACCACGATGGTCAGTGTGTGTATTTCGCTGTAATCGACAAGGGGAAAGATAGGATCAAGGGAGGCGTCGCTGACCAGCAATTGCACGCTGTAGCTACCCGGCACAGTAGGTGTTCCGGTGATGCCGCCGTTTGCTGACAGAGTCAGGCCCGCCGGCATCGTGCTGCCTGGCTGCAATGAAAGCGCCAATGGTGTTACCCCGCCGGCAACGGGAACCTGGGCAGAGGCAGGCATTCCGGTGGCCAAATGGATCGTTGCAGGAGAAATTGACAGATCGGGATTAGCCAGCACGCCTGCATAGGACTTGGTGCCGCTGACTGCAAGGCTGTCTGTCGCTCTCACTGAAAAGCTGTAGTTGCCGCGCACGCTGGGCGTGCCTGACAGTTGACCATCCGGAGACAGAGCCAGCCCCGCAGGCAATGTATCAGCGCTCACTACAACATAACTGTAGGGTGGCATGCCACCGGTGGCCGTGAACGCCGTACTTGCGGCCATGCCGGTTTTCAGGGTCAGGCTGCCTGGGGAGACACTTATGGCAGACCCTGAAGCTGTGATGATGATATTGAAAACCAGCGAGTCGCCCTGTGGGTCTTCCAATGTAAAGGTGTCAGAGGACGTGGCCGAGCCGTCATGGCTATAGGTCACAAACTGCTCGCCGCTGATATTGGGGCCAACCACGGCAATGCCATGCAGTGGGGCTACGGGCTGATTGGGCGGGGCAACTGCGCCTTCGCCAAAGCCAAAGTTGTCCGGGCCGTCAAAAGCCGAGATATTTATGGCGATACTGCCACCCGAGGCCACCGTAGCGGATTGCGGCGAAAAGCTGGAAGTCGCCGCCCAGAGCCGTGCGAGCGGCACCAAGCATAGGACGCAAAGTAGAAAAAATCCCCATATCGGTTGTCGATAAAGTGGTTTCACGGCTGCGCTTTCCGAAGAAATGAATGGCTGGTGGCGCAGATAAGGCTGTTACGGGATTTTGCCCAAATGCGTCAAATTGTGAACCAAGTATAACAATGCGATAAATGGAACGCGACTTCTTTTTGCTTGGCCAAGTCGCCATCCAACCAACCGGGGTAGTTTTATCCAAGCCGCTGAATTGGTCGCAGCTCAGGTTGCCATGTAAAAAAGCCAGCAGGGTACTGCTGGCTTTTTGGGGTTGGCTGCCGATCAGCGGAAGATAACGGTCTTGTGGCCGTTCATCAGCACGCGGTACTCGCTGTGCCACTTCACTGCGCGGGCCAGCACCTGGCTCTCGGTGTCCTGGCCACGGGCGGTCAGGTCGTCCACGGTGTCGGTGTGGTAGGCGCGGGCCACGTCCTGCTCGATGATCGGCCCTTCGTCGAGGTCGGCCGTCACATAGTGGGCGGTGGCGCCAATAAGCTTCACGCCCCGGTCATGGGCCTGGTAATAGGGCTTGGCACCCTTGAAGCTGGGCAGGAAGCTGTGGTGGATATTGATCGCACGGCCCGACAGCTTGCTGCACAGGTCGTTGGAGAGCACCTGCATGTAGCGCGCCAGCACGACCAGCTCGGCGCCTTCGGCCTCGATGATCTCGAATTGCTTGGCCTCGGCCTGGGCCTTGGTCGCCGCCGTCACCGGGATGTGGTGGAAGGGGATGTTGTAGCTGGCGGCCAGCTGGTAGAAATCGCGGTGGTTGCTGACGATGGCGCGGATGTCGATGGGCAGCAAGCCTTCCTTCCAGCGGAACAGCAGGTCGTTCAAGCAGTGGCCCTGGCGGCTGACCATGATGACGGTCTTGATCTTTTCATCGGCCGCATGCAGGCGCCAGTGCATCTCGAAAGGCTTTGCAAAGGCATCCAGGTCCTCGCGCAGCTGGCTGGCAGCGCCGGTGCTGGCAAAACGCACGCGCATGAAAAAAAGGCCGGTGGCCGGGTCGTTGAACTGGGCGGCTTCTTCAATATTGCTGCCGTGCTCCAGCAGGAATCCGGATACCGCGTGGACCAGCCCCCGGCGATCAGGGCACGAGAGAGTGAGGATGTAAGCGTTGGTCATAACCTGCCATTGTCGCAGTGTTGGCTAAGGGAGTTCCCCAGTCGGGGTTTGGTATTTTGACTGGGTAGAACGAGGTCGCTACTTTGTAAATAAACGTCAAGATTATAAATTTATTGTTCTGTCATCCTGTGGTCATCTGGGCAAGCCGCTGGCCCGGAAAACCGCAGCAAATCAAGGACATCGACCAGAACCCGTGTGGCTTGGAAGAGGGTGGTGGATAAGCGCTTCCTCGCTTTCCAGGCGTTGGCAGCACGGCATTTTCGCAATCGGTCCAAGCGGGTATGCAGCCACACCACAAGGGTGGTTTCGTGGTTTCCATGTTCGGCAATTGGGGGTAGATTGGCAGTTGGTCTCCAACCCCCGAGTGAGTTTGGATTGGCCTATCGATTTCACCAAACTGCCGCCCTGACCCTGGGCATGCCCGAGCGCCATGCCCCGCTGCATGGGGCCGGGCTGCGGGTCGCCTGGCGCCAGTGCTGCCCCAGCGGCAGCCCATCGCCGTGATCTGCGGGCACACGACCGATTTTTTGAGGATTTAACAGATGAAACGCGACAACATCACCCAGTCTCCCGAGGCCCTGGCTGCCCAGGCACCCCAGGCCATCAGCCTGGATGTGCTCAAGGAGAAGTACTTCAAGGGTGATGAGTCCAGCATCGAAGACCTCTACAGCCGCGTCGCGCGCGCGCTCGCGGCGGTGGAAAAGCCCGAGCTGCAGGCCGAATGGGAGGCCAAGTTTTACGCCAACCTGCATGCCGGCGCCATTGGCGCGGGCCGCATCATGTCGGCCGCCGGTACCGACATCCAGGCGACCTTGATCAACTGCTTTGTGCAGCCGGTGGGCGACTGCATCCAGGGCTTTGACGACGAAGGCTACCCCGGCATTTACGAGGCGCTGCGCGAAGCGGCGGAGACCATGCGGCGCGGCGGCGGTGTGGGCTATGACTTCTCGCGCATCCGCCCCCGGGGGGCGGAGGTCAAGGGCACGGCCTCGATGGCCTCGGGGCCTTGCAGCTATATCAATGTGTTTGACCAGAGCTGCTCCACGGTGGAATCGGCCGGCGCACGCCGGGGCGCGCAAATGGGCGTGCTGCGCATCGACCACCCCGATGTGATGGAGTTCATCACTGCCAAGCGCACGCCAGGCCGTTGGAACAACTTCAATGTGTCGGTGGGTGTGCCCGATGCCTTCATGCAGGCGGTGGTGGACGATGCCGACTGGCAGCTGGTGCACAGCGGCAAGCCCAATGCCAAGCTGCGCGCCGAAGGCGCGGTGCTGCGGGGTGACGGCCAGTGGGTCTACAAGACGGTGCGTGCCCGGGCGATGTGGGACACGATCATGACCTCGACCTATGATTTTGCCGAGCCGGGCATCCTGTTCCTCGACCACATCAACGACGACAACAACCTGCGCTACTGCGAGCGCATTGCCGCGACCAACCCCTGCGGCGAGCAGCCGCTGCCGTCCTACGGTTGCTGCGACCTGGGCCCCATCATCCTGACCCGCTTTGTACGCAACCCCTTTGGTTTTGGTGGCCTGCCGAGCTTTGATTTCGACAGCTTCGAGCAGGTCGTGGCCACCCAGGTGCGTGCGCTGGACAACGTGCTGGACGCCACCTTCTGGCCGCTCGAGCAGCAGCGTGAGGAGTCGGCTGCCAAGCGCCGCATTGGCGTGGGCTTTACCGGCATGGGCAATACCTTGACGATGCTGACCCTGCGCTACTCCGACCAGGAAGGCCGCGACATGGCCAAACGCATTGCCGAATGCATGCGCGATGCCTCCTACCGCGCCTCGGTCGGCCTGGCCAAAGAGAAGGGTGCCTTCCCCAAGTTCGATGCCAAGGGCTACCTGGCCAAGGGCACCTTTGCCAGCCGCCTGCCCCAGGACATCCAGGACGACATCCAAAAACACGGCATCCGCAACAGCCACCTGCTGTCGATTGCGCCCACCGGCACCGTCTCGCTGGCCTTTGCCGACAATGCCTCCAACGGCATCGAACCCGCTTTCTCCTGGACCTACACCCGCAACAAGCGCGAGGCCGATGGCAGCAAGAGCCAGTACCAGGTCGAGGACCACAGCTGGCGCCTGTACCGCGAGCTGGGCGGCGATGTAGAGCAATTGCCTGCCTACTTTGTCTCGGCGCTGGAGATGTCGGCCACCGAGCACTTGGCGATGATGGAAACCGTGCAGCCCTATGTGGATACCGCCATCTCCAAGACGGTGAACATCCCCGCCGACTACCCCTATGAGGACTTCAAGAACCTGTACCTGCAGGCCTGGCGCGGCAACCTGAAGGGCCTGGCCACCTACCGCCCCAACAGCATTCTGGGTGCGGTGCTGGAGACCACGCCCGCCGCCAAACCCGAAACCCCGGCCGCCGAGAAGGCCGCCGCAGCGGCGCTGGTGGACCCGATGAAGCTGGTGATCGAGCGCCGCCCCGAGGGCGAGCTCAGCGCCGTGGCCGACAAGGTCGAGTACTGGACCCAGGAAGGCCAGCAGCGCCTCTACATCATCGTCTCCTTCCTGCCGGTGCCGAGCGCCGATGGCAAGAGCATGGTGGACCGGGCGGTCGAGTTCTTCATGCCCGTGGGCCAGAGCGGCGAGTCGCAGCAGTGGATCACCTCCAGCATGCGCCTGCTGTCGCTGGCCGCGCGCGGTGGTTTCCTGGAGCGTGCGCTGGCCGACATGCGCAAGGTCGCCTGGGACCGGGGCCCCGTGCGCCTGGGCACCTACCAGCGCGCCGATGGCACCCATGTGCCGATGTGGCATGACTCGGAAGTGGCCGCCATCGCCTATGCGGTGCAGCAGATCCTGGAGCGCCGCCGCCAGCAGAACCTGCCCGGCATCAGCAGCTCCACCCTGACCCCGGCCGTGCCCGCACCCGTGGTGAGCCAGGCCCTGCAGACCATGGCCGGCAAAAAATGCAACGAGTGCGGCGCCCATGCGGTGATCCGCAAGGATGGCTGCGAGTACTGCACCGCCTGCGGCGCCGTCGGTGCCTGCGGTTAAGCCTGCGCTGGCGCTGAACCTGGCCTTCAGCCGCTGAGAAAAAACGCCCGTGTCGCAAGACCGGGCGTTGTCGTTGGTGGGCCCTGTGTTTCCGCCGTGGCCTTGCGGGATCAGCACGACACCGCTGACTGCGCAAATACCTCCTTGGCCACAAACAGGCCGTTGAGCGCGGCCGGAAACCCGGCATAGACGGCCATCTGCATGATGGTCTCCACCACTTCCTGCTGGCTGCAACCCACATTCAATGCCGCCTGGATATGTACCTTCAGCTGCGGCGCGGCATGGCCCAGCGCGGTGAGGGCGGCCACCGTGGCAATCTCGCGGCTTTTGAGGTCCAGCCCCGGGCGGCTGTAGATGTCGCCAAAGGGGAATTCGATCAGGTAATCCGCAAAGTCAGGCGCGATACCGGCCAGGCTGGCCACTACGTGCTCTCCGGCATGGCCATCGATTTCGCGCAGTTTGTCCAGGCCACGTTGGTAGCGGGTGGTTTCAGCCATGGTTCGACTCCTTCTTCGGCGTGGTGTTTTTGTGGGGCGGCGCTGAGGCTGCGGCTTCCAGTGCCTGGTAATGGGCAATCTTGTCTTGCAGCGCCTGGGCGGCTTGCTGCATGGCGCTGATGTCGGCCTGCACCTCGGCCAGGTGCGTTTGCAGCATGGCGCGCCGCGCGGGCACCGTGGCATCGCCGGTGCTGCGTAGCTGGGCGAACAGGCGCATCTTCTGGATGGGCATGCGGGTGGTGCGCAGGCGTGTCAGAAAGGCGAGCCAGGCCAGGTCGGCTGCGGCATAGCGGCGTTGGCCGCCGGCCGCACGCGCTACGGCGGCAATCAGGCCGATGCGTTCGTAATAGCGCAAGGTGTGGGCGCTCAACCCGGTGCGTTGCGCTGCTTCTTCAATGCTGAGAGGTGGTTCCATGCAGGCATTGTCGAAGTTAGAGCGCACTCTAAGTCAAGCGTTGCCGCCGCTTTTGGGCAAAAAAAAAGCTGTTGGCGCCTGGAGGGTACGCAAACAGCGGGGATGGTGGGCGAGAGGTGCGGCGTTTAGTGCACGATCACCGGTTGCTGGGCCAGGCCGGTATAGCGGTCCAGTGTGGCTTCAACCTCTTCTTCGGTCGGAGCATTGGCTTGCCAGGCCTGGATTTGCTGGTGGAACATTTCTGCCCAGGCGCCATCGAGGTAGAGCTCCTTGCCGCTGCGCTTGTCCACAATCTCAAAACCCTGGCGCTGCAGATGGCGCAGCGGTTCGGTAACGGTGGGGTTGGTGACGGAAGCACCATCGTTGGACAGGGGCAGCTCTGGCGTCAGGTGCAACACCACAAAAGAGTCCGAGTCGTAAATCATTTGCATGATGTTCCTCCTTGTGAAGTGCAGGTGGTGGCAGTTTGCGGCATTGCAAGTCTGCGTCCACATGTCCGTTGTAGCAGGTTTTGATGGCATTCCTGGCAATTGGCGCCCTTTTTACGGCCAAACGTCGCAAATCAGGGACGTATCGCGCAGGCTTTGTCGTACAAAGCCGCGCAGCGCGGCGATTCAAGGCGGGCTGTCCACCGTGGCCGCCTGCAGCTGCAGATCGGCAAAATCGCCATTGGACTGGGACAGGCGGATGCGCACCGGAAGGTACTGCAGCGACGGGGCCAGCCAGAGGTGGGCCGTTTGGTCCTGGCCCTTGCGCGGCTGGCGCGTCAGGCGCAGGCTGGGGGTGGGCCCGGCGGGCAGATCCAGCGTTTCGGGGCCATCGACGACAAAGGTCCAGACCTCGGCGCTGCGCGCGCTGGTCACGTTGATGGCCACCGTGCTGCCGGGGGCATAGCGCTCGGGGTTGGCCGCCACCATGCTCGAGAGCTGCAAAAAGATCGACAACCGGTCTTGCACACCGGCGCTCACGGCCTGGGGCTCGTCACCATCGCTGTAGCGGATGCGGCCTGCCGGGGCGTCGAGCTCGGCGCTGCGCTCTTTGCGTGCCTTGTCGACAAAGCGTTGGGGCGCCAGGCCATGGGGCGTAATCTGGCCGCTGCTGGTCTGGCTGCGGCTGCCCATCAAAAAGGCCGACACCTCTTGCTCGGCCTGGTAGCGCTGGCCATCAGTCTTGAACGTCAGCTGCGCCTTGGCCGAGTACTGGAAACCCTTGGCCGAGCCCTTGGCCTGGAACTGCAGCCGCGCCGAGGGCGGCAGCTTGATCGCAGGCAGGGGGCCGGCATAGCCGGGGCTGCCAATGCCGATGGCGGGCGCGGGTTCGCTGGCACTGGCACTGGGCGCCTCCGTCTCGGCCTTGGCTTCCGAAGTGGATGGGCTGGCATCGCCCTGGTCTGCGACGGCATTGAGCGGCTGCAGATCGGCCGCAGAGCCGGGGATGGGCTCCGGCGTGGGCGCGGGGCTGGCGTCGCCGGATGCGAGCAACTGGTCCAGTGCCGACGGGGCCGCGGGTGCCGCGTCGGCTTCTGCGGTAGGCGCTCTGCGGTAGGCGCTGCCTCTGAGGTGGCTGGGTTTTCGCTGGACGTTTCGCGGAACTTGGGGCCCACACTTGCGCGGCTGGCCGGCGCCTGTTCTGGCGGCGCTTTTTGAACCTGGGGCCGGGGGGCGACAGGGGCTGATTGCGCCACGCTGGGCCTGGAGGCCGGCGTGGGTGCAGGCGGCACGGCCGCCGGGGGCGGTGGGGCTATTTGGCGCACCTCAAAGCGCAGCTCCTTGGGTGTGCT
>NZ_KE148620.1:0-358 GCF_000410635.1 Comamonas sp. B-9 | reverse complement strand
AAAGTCAGCAGGATGAGAGGGCGTTGGCGCATGAGACGCCCAGTGTAGTGCCTGCTGCGCAGGCCCACAGGGCAGCTGGATTAGGTCGAAAGCAGGGCCTGGTCGCCCGGTTCTGCGCCGCTGTAGCCCAGCGCGTGCGAGAGCTGGGCGGCGATGGCCTGCAGGCCCTGGGCCATGGCCCCTTGGGGGGCGGGGTCAAACGTGGCCTGCGTGCCCAGGCTGGTGATGCCCAGCACCAGCTGGCCGCGCGCATCAAAGACGGGCGCGCACAGTGCGACCACGCTGGGCAGCAGGGTGTCGACCACGCAGGCGGTGCCCTGGCTGCGCACCTGGG
The DNA here is from genome assembly GCF_000410635.1 of Comamonas sp. B-9. Classification (NCBI taxonomy): domain Bacteria; kingdom Pseudomonadati; phylum Pseudomonadota; class Betaproteobacteria; order Burkholderiales; family Comamonadaceae; genus Comamonas; species Comamonas sp. B-9. Next base: position 24 of record NZ_KE148620.1, on the reverse strand, counting down.
CGAACAGCTGGTGCGCGGCGGCGG
>NZ_KE148619.1:431-778 GCF_000410635.1 Comamonas sp. B-9 | reverse complement strand
CACCCGGCCGCCTTCCAGGCGCCAGCGCGGCTGGTCCAGCGCCGCCTGCGGTGCCTCGCCGCCCGCCAGCAGGCGGCACAGCAGCTGCACCTGGCCTTGGGGTTGCATGGCGCCGCCCACCACGCCAAACACGCCGAGGAATTGGCCATTGCGCGTGGCAGCGCCCGGCACCACTGTGTGGTACGGCCGTTTGCCAGGCGCCGGCCCATTGATATGGCCGGGTTGTGAAAAGCCATGGCCCCGGTTTTGCAGCACAAAGCCGCCTTCAGCGACGCCGATGCCCGAGCCAAAGCGCTTGAACACGCTGCTCATCAGGCTGATGGCCAGGCCATCGCCATCGACCACGG
>NZ_KE148619.1:0-354 GCF_000410635.1 Comamonas sp. B-9 | reverse complement strand
CACCAGCGTGACCTGGGTGGCCGCGCTGGCCATGTCGATGGCCTGGTCCTGCATCGCAGCGAGCGCATGGAGCACGGCCACGCCATGGGTGTTGGGCGGGCATTCGTAGATGGTGGTGCCGCGGAACGAGGTGCTCACTGGCGTGCAGAAGTTGCCCTGGTGGGCGCTGAAATCTGCAGCGGCCAACACACCACCTGCTGCCTGCACCGCAGCGGCGCAAGCGGCGGGGATGGCACCCGCATAAAAGGCCTGCGGCCCCTGCGCAGCGACGGCCTGCAGCAAGCGGGCCAGCGCCGGGTTGTCAAAGCGCTCGCCTGCGCGGGGCGGCGCATCGGCGCGGTACAGGGCGGCGCT
>NZ_KE148618.1:20619-38917 GCF_000410635.1 Comamonas sp. B-9 | reverse complement strand
AGCGCGCTCCCCGCGAGCCGCGTGAAGGCCGCCGCGACCGTGGTGCTGAACGTGGTGAGCGCCAGGACCGCCGCAACAACGGTGACGAGGCGGCCCAGCCCCTCAACGCCGTGGCACCGGCCCCCATCAACGCCGATGCGGTGATTGCCTCGCTGCCCTCGCTGGACCTGGAGACCGGCAACCAAGCCGCACCAGCCGGCGATGCAGACGGCGCAACGCCAGAGCGCCGTGAGCGCCGCTCGCGTGACCGCTATGGCCGTGACCGCCGCAACCGTGGTGAGCGCGAGCGCAATGGCCGTGACGAGCAAGCCGAAGGCGACAATGCCGCCGCTGACTCGGGCTTTGGCGCCGATGCCGCCCCTGCCGCCTCCACCATGTCGCAAGATGGCGACGAGGCACCCCGCCGCAGCTACTTCAACGCAGCGCCAGCTGCCGCACCCGTAGAAGCCGCAGCGCCCGCCGTGGCTGATGTAGCTGATGTGGCCGATGCTGCAGCAGCTCCCGCCCCTGTGGCGCAAGCCGAGGTAGCGGTTGCCGCTCCGGAAGCAGCACCCGTGGCCGTTGTCGCCGCTGTGGCCCCTGTCGTGCCTGCAGCGCCTGTCGCAGCAGCACCGGTTGCCGCTCCTGCGCCCGTCGCTGCCGAGCCAGCCAAGGCCGGTCTGCCAGCCATCGCCAGCTACAGCCTGCCACTGGATGCCCTGCACCAGATCGCCAGCACCGCAGGTCTGCAATGGATCAACTCCGATGCCGACAAGATCGCCGCGGTGCAAGCGGCCATTGCGGCCGAGCCCAAGCCCGTGCATGTGCCGCGTGAGCGCCAGCCCGTGGTGCAGATCGACCAGGGCCCGCTGATCCTTGTCGAAACGCGCAAGGATCTGACCGACCTGGTGCTGCCTTTTGAGCGCGAATCCGCTTAAAAACTGCTGACCCCGCAACCCTCAGGCCGGAGCGATCCGGCCTGTTTCATTGATGGAGCCCCTGATGCTGTTTCTGCTCTCGCCTGCCAAGTCCCTGGACTATGAAACCCCGCTGCCCGCCGGCCTGGCCAGCACACAGCCCCAGTTCATTCCCCAGTCCAAGGCCTTGATTGCAGTGCTGCGCACGCAGTCGCCCCAGCAGATCGCCAGCCTGATGGACATCAGCGACAAGCTCGCTGCGCTTAATGTGGCCCGCTATGAGGCCTGGTCGCCCAAGTTCAGCAGCAAGAACGCGCGCCAGGCCATCATGGCCTTCAACGGCGATGTCTACGACGGCCTGCAGGCCCCCACCTTGAACCCCAAGCAGCTCGACTGGGCGCAGTCCCACCTGTGCATGCTCAGCGGCCTCTACGGCGTGCTGCGCCCGCTCGATCTGATGCAGCCCTACCGGCTGGAGATGGGCACGCGCCTGGCAACCGACCAGGGCAGCAACCTCTACCACTTCTGGGGCACGCAGATCGCCGACTACCTCAATGCGCAGCAGGCGGACGAAGACAAGCCCGTCGTCGTCAACCTGGCCTCGCAGGAGTACTTCAAATCGGTCGACCGCAAGGTGCTGCGCGCCCGCGTCATCGACTGCAGCTTTGAAGACTACAAGAACGGCCAGTACAAGATCATCAGCTTCTTTGCCAAGAAGGCACGCGGCCTGATGGCGCGCTACGCGATTGAGCACCAGACCAAGACGCCGGCGGCCTTGAAGAAGTTCAGCACCGCGGGCTACGCCTTCACGCCCGAGGCATCGAGCGAAGACCATTTCGTGTTCAGGCGCAAAGTCGATTGATGCGACTTTGATGCACAATGGGCCGCGAAAGGAATCTGATGACAGCCTCGCAACCCCTCACCCCGGAACTGCGCGCCTGGATCATTGATCAGGCCAGCGCCGGCGTCAGCGCCGACCGCGTCTTCAAAGCGATGTGCGATGCCGGCTGGAACGCCGATGTCGCCGAGTCCGCGATGGAGTCGGTGCTGACCGAGCACCTCGCGCAGTTGCAGGCGAGCCAGGGGACCGCTGCTGCGGCCTCCCAGCCAGCTGCCCTATCCCGTCCCCTGCCCGAGCCCAGCCTGGGCCAATCGCCCTCCAGCATCGATGTCGGTGACCGCGAGGTCAGCGTGCTGCTGGCCCTGCAGCACCCGCGCGTCGTCGTGTTCGGCAATCTGCTGTCCGACGAGGAGTGCGACGCCATCATCGCTGCGGCCGAGCCGCGCATGCAGCGCTCGCTGACCGTCGAGACCAAGACTGGCGGCGAAGAAGTCAATGCCGACCGCACCAGCGACGGCATGTTCTTCCAGCGCGAGGAAACGCCCGCCGTCGCCGCGTTGGAGCGCCGCATCGCCAAGCTGGTCAACTGGCCGGAAAACCATGGCGAAGGCCTGCAGGTGCTGCACTACCGGCCTGGCGCCGAGTACAAGCCGCACTACGACTATTTCGACCCGACCCAGCCGGGCACACCGACGATTTTGAAGCGTGGCGGCCAGCGCCTGGCCACCTTGGTGATCTACCTGAACAACCCGCAAGCTGGCGGCGGCACCAGCTTTCCCGATGTGGGGCTGGAAGTCGCGCCGCGCCGCGGCAATGCGGTGTTCTTCAGCTACCCCGCGCCCGACCCCGCAACCAAAAGCCTGCATGGCGGCTCACCGGTGATTGCCGGCGAGAAATGGATCGCCACCAAGTGGTTGCGCGAGGGCGAATTCAAGTAAACCGCAGCCGCCGCCGGGCCCCCGCGCCGGCAGCGGCCGCTTTTTTTTCCACAGCATGACCGTCTCTCCTTCGCCCGAGCAATCGCCCCTGGGCCAGCGCTCCGCGTACATCGACCAGTACGACCCCACCCTGCTTTTTCCGCTGCCGCGCCAGGCCAAGCGCGACGAGATCGGCCTGCAAGCCGACAAGCTGCCCTTTTTTGGCGCCGACCTGTGGACGGCCTATGAGGTCTCCTGGCTCAACCTGCGCGGCAAGCCCCAGGTGGCGCTGGTGAGCTTCACCATCCCTTGCGAGACGCCCAACATCGTCGAGAGCAAGTCCTTCAAGCTCTACCTCAACAGCTTCAACAACAGCCGCTTTGGCTCGGTCGATGAGGTACGCGCCAAGCTGCTCGCCGATATCAGCGAAGCCGTATGGCGCGGCGCGCCCTACCAGGCCTCGGTCGGTGTGCAGATGATCGACCCCGAGGTATTCGACACCCTGCCACTGCAAGAGCTCGACGGCCTGAACCTGGACCGGCTGGACATCGACTGCGAGCACTACCAGCCCCAACCCCAGCTGCTGCGCGCCGCTTTTGACGAGGCGCCTGTGACCGAGACGCTCAGCAGTCGCCTGCTCAAGAGCAACTGCCTGGTCACCGGCCAGCCCGACTGGGGCAGCGTGCGCATCAGCTACACCGGCCCGCCGATCGACCAGGAACGCCTGCTGCAGTACATCGTGAGCTTTCGCAACCACAACGAGTTCCATGAGCAGTGCGTCGAGCGCATGTTTGTCGATATCTGGAAGCACTGCAAGCCGATCCGCCTGACGGTCTATGCCCGCTACACGCGCCGGGGGGGCCTAGACATCAACCCGCTGCGCACCAGCCAGCCGATGGCCCTGCCGGCCAATATCCGTACTGCACGCCAGTAATCAGTCCAGATCGCCGAACAGCGGCAAGGTGTAGGGGTCGGCCTTGTGCTCGGCAATGGCCGGGCGGCTTTGCGCCTGGCGCAGTGCCTGGCGCATGGCCTGCCAGTCGCCCACCAGGCCTTGCGCCAAGGCCTGCTCCAAAGGCAGCAGCCCACCCACGCGCACCCCCAGGAGCCGCAGGCGCTGGTCCAAAGGCGCGCGCTTCAAGCACTGGCCGGCCGCATGCCGGATGGCGGCGGCATCCTGGGTGTAGAGCGGCAGGCTGTGGTCGCGCGTGGCGATGCGAAAGTCCGGGTAGCGCAGCTTGATGCCAATCGTGCGTCCCACATAGCCCTTGCGCTGCAAATCGGCCGCCACCATCTGGCACAGCTCGGTAAAGATCGCGCCCAGCTCGGCCTTGTCGCGCACCGCATGCAGGTCGCGGTCAAACGTGGTCTCGCGGCTCATCGATACCGGCTCGCTCTCGGTCACCACGGGCCGGTTGTCCCGCCCCCAGCTCGATGCATGCAGCCAGGCGCCGTAGCTGCGGCCAAAGTGTTCCACCAACCAGGGCAGGTCCTTGGCGGCCAGATCGCCCAAGGTGCTGATTCCCAGCGCCTGCAGCTTGGCATCGGCCTTGGGGCCCACGCCATTGATCTTGCGGCAGGCCAGCGGCCAGATCATCGTTTGCAGATCGCTCTCGAGCACGATGGACACGCCATTGGGCTTGTTGAACTCGCTGGCCATCTTGGCCAGCTGCTTGTTGGGAGCCACCCCGACCGAGCAGGTCAGCCTCGTCGCCGCATGGATGGCCTGCTGCATCCGCAGCGCCAGGCTGCGGCCATGGTCTTCCTGGCCGCCTTCGACATGGGTGAAATCGATATAGACCTCGTCCACACCCCGGTCCTCCATCTGCGGCGCCATCGCGGTGATGATGGCCTTGAACTGGCGCGAGAAATGCCGGTAGCGTGCAAAGTCCACCGGCAGCAGAATGGCCTGCGGGCAGAGCTTGGCCGCCTTCATCATGCCCATGGCCGAGCCCACGCCAAAGGCGCGCGCCGGGTAGGTGGCCGTCGTGATCACGCCCCGGCCCACATAGTCCTTGAGCTGAGGAAAGGCCTCGGGCGGGATCTCGTCCAGGCGATCGCCATAGCGGGCTTTCAGCGCCTCATCTTCTGCCCGGCGGCCCCCGCCAATGATGACGGGCAGCCCCTTGAGCTGCGGATAGCGCAGCAGCTCGGCCGAGGCATAGAAGGCATCCATGTCCAGATGCGCAATGCGGCGGCGCGGCGGCAGAACAACAGGCGATGGCGAGGGGGCGGAGCACACCTGGCTATTGTCTCCCAGCGCGGCGCAGCTTGCAGCCGCCAGCCGCGCAAAACCGGCGGCGGAGGCTGCCGAGCCGGCTGCTGCGGGCGATCAGTGGTCGTGGTGCAGATAGGCGGCCTGCTTGGGCAGGCGCAGGCTGAACAAAAAGGCAATCACCATCATCACCGACACATACCAGAAGAAGGCGTTTTCATGGCCGGCGTTCTTCAGTGCCAGCGCCACAAACTCGGCCGAGCCACCAAAAATGGCATTGGCCACCGCATAGGCCAGGCCCACGCCCAGCGCGCGCACTTCGGGCGGGAACATCTCCGCTTTGACGATGCCCGAGATCGAGGTGTAGAAGCTCACAATCGCCAGCGCGACCAGGATCAGCAGGCCGGCCGTCACCGGCGACGAGGCCTGGTGCATGGTCGTCAGAATCGGCACCGTGCCCAGCGCGCCCAGCGCACCAAACAGCATCATGCTGGTGCGCCGGCCAATGCGGTCGGACAGCGCTCCAAACAGCGGCTGCATGCACATGTACACAAAGAGGCACACGGTCATCACATAGCTGGCCGTCTTGATCGGCAGGCCCACGCTGTTGACCAGGTACTTCTGCATATAGGTGGTGAAGGTGTAGAAGATCAGCGAGCCGCCGGCCGTATAGCCCAGCACGGTGACAAAGGCGCGCCAGTGGTGCTTGAACAGGTTGGCCAGGGTGCCGGTGTCCTTGTTCTGCATCGCCTCGGTGGACTGGGTCTCATGCAAGGTGCGGCGCAGCAGCATGGCCACGACAGCGGCCGCAGCGCCCACGACAAACGGAATGCGCCAGCCCCAGGCACGCAGCTCGGCGTCCGTCAGCACCGCTTCCAGAATCACAATCAGCAGCACGGCCAGCAGCTGGCCGCCGATCAGGGTCACATACTGGAACGAAGAGAAAAAGCCGCGCTGGCCCTTGAGGGCCACTTCGCTCATATAGGTGGCCGTGGTGCCATATTCACCGCCCACCGACAGGCCCTGGAACAAACGGCACATCAGCAGCAAAAACGGCGCCCAGGCCCCAATCTGCGCATAGGTGGGCAGGCAGGCAATCACCAAGGAGCCAGCGCACATCATCGTCACCGAGATCAGCATCGATTTCTTGCGGCCATACTTGTCGGCAATGCGGCCAAACAGCCAGCCGCCGATGGGGCGCATCAAAAAGCCGGCGGCAAACACCCCGGCGGTGTTGAGCAGCTGTACGGTGGGATCACCCTTGGGGAAAAAGGCGGCGGCAAAGTAGATGGCCGAGAAGGCATAGACATAGAAGTCAAACCATTCGACCAGGTTGCCCGACGAGGCCGCCATGATGGAGAAGATGCGGTGGCGCTTTTCTTCAGGGCTGTAATGGGGAGGGGTGTTGGCCGAAGTCTGGGCGGCCGATGGCCCAGATCCTGGCACGGAGGGTGTTGTCATTGGAATGGTCCCGTGTAGCAATGCAGACCATGATGCGCCGCCTGCGAGACCCTCTGATGTCAGACGGGCGCTGAATTTCCACCGCCCGCGCCCACCCCATGGGCTAGAGCTGGGTGCAGATCACCACAATGCCGACCAGCATCAGCGCAATGCCCCATTTCTCGTTGCGGCGCAACTGCTCCTTGAGCACCCGGCGCGAGACCAGGTAGCTGAACACCACCTCGACCATGCCCAGGGTACGCACCGATGCGGCGCTTTGCAACGCATAGGCGCTGAACCAGGCGAGCGACGCCGCACTGCCCATGCAGCCCGCCAGCAGCGACACGCGCCAGGCCTTGGCAATGCGCAGCAGCACGCTGCGGTCACGCCAGAGGAACCAGGCCCCCATCGCAAAGGTCTGCATGCACTGCGCAATGAACACGCCCCAGGCGCCCGACAGCAGTGCGCTCGGCGCATTGAGCGCCAGCGCCGCACCCCGAAAGCCCACCGTCGCAATCGCAAAGCAGGCGCCGCAAATGAGGCCATACATCGCAGCCTTGCTGCGCCAGTCGAGCTTGGCGCCGATCTGGCGTGGTGGCAAGGACAGCAGCGCCACGCCAATGGTGGCAATGGCCATCGCTGCCAGCGCCCAGTAGGTGGGCAGCTCGCCCAGAAAGACCGCACCAAACAGCGCCACCTGCAGCACCTCGGTTTTGGACAGGGTCACCGCCACGGCAAAATTGCGCTGCTGCATGGCCAGCAGCAAGGCGCCAGTCGCTGCGATCTGGAAGAACGCGCCCAGCGCCAGCCAGCCAAAATAAGCGCCCGTCCAATGCGCGATCTCAGGCGCCTTCTCGGGCAAGGTGTAGAGCAGCACCAGCGCCAGCCCAGCCAGCGGCAGGCCATAGAGAAAGCGCACCAAGGTGGCGGGCCAGGTGCCCAGGTCGCGGGTCAGCGAGCGCTGCGCCGCATTGCGCGCCGTCTGCGCGATGGCGGCAAACACCACCAGCCCCATCCACCAACCACCCCATTGCATTCCCGCTCCATCAGCCATTAGCGCATCCACTTCATCACCAGGGCCCCGATGGTAGGCGATCACGGCCCCTTGTGCGCCTGCATTTGGCGATGCGAGCCTGCGGCATCAAGAGGGGCCAGCACGCGGCCTGCCCCCTTGCTCCGCTCAATAAGGCTGGGGATAGGTGCCGGGCACCAGAATGCGCTGGTCCACATTGTTGATATTGGTATGGCCGCAAAAGGCCATCGACACATCGAGCTCCTTGTGGATGATCTGCAGCGCGCGCGTCACGCCCTCCTGGCCATAGGCACCCAGGCCGTACAGAAAGCTGCGGCCGATCAAGGTGCCCTGGGCGCCCAGTGCGCGGGCCTTGAGCACATCCTGGCCACTGCGGATGCCACTGTCCAGCCAGACCTCGATGTCCTTGCCAGCAGCCTGCACGATGGAGGGCAGCGCATCAATCGTCGCAGGCGCGCCATCGAGCTGGCGGCCGCCATGGTTGCTGACGATCAGCGCGTCCGCACCCGTCTCGGCAGCCAGCCGTGCGTCGTCGGCCTCCATGATGCCCTTGAGGATCAGCTTGCCACCCCAGCGCTTCTTGATCCACTCCACATCACCCCAGTTCAGGCAGGGGTCGAACTGGTCGGCCGTCCACGACGACAGCGAGCTCACGTCGGCGACGCCATCGACATGGCCGACGATATTGCCAAAGGTGCGGCGCTTGGTGCCCAGCATGCCCATGCACCAGCGCGGCTTGGTCGCCAGGTTGATGAGGTTCTTGATCGTCGGCTTGGGTGGTGTGGACAGGCCGTTCTTGATGTCCTTGTGGCGCTGGCCCAGGATCTGCAGATCCAGCGTGAGCTGCAGCGCCGAGCAGTTGGCCGCCTTGGCGCGGTCGATCAGGCGCTCCATAAAGCCCCGGTCGCGCATCACATAGAGCTGGAACCAGAACGGATGGCGGCCGGTGTGCTCGGCCACATCCTCGAGCGAGCAGATGCTCATCGTCGACAAGGTGAACGGGATGCCGAAGGCCTTGGCCGCGCGGGCCGCCAGGATTTCGCCATCGGCATGCTGCATGCCCGTGAGGCCCGTGGGCGCAATCGCGACGGGCATGCTGACCTCCTGCCCCACCATGGTGCTGCGCGTGCTGCGCCCTTCCATATTGACTGCCACGCGCTGGCGCAGCTTGACCTTGTGGAAGGCCGCTTCGTTGTCGCGGTAGGTGCCCTGGGTGTAGGAGCCCGAGTCCGCATAGTCGTAAAACATCCGCGGCACACGCTTTTCGGCCACGGCGCGCAAATCTTCAATACATGTGATCTTGGATAAATCAGCCACAAATCTTCCTTGTTATCAAGCCACTGCAGCGGCGCTGGTGGCCAGGCCCCTGTGTAACCCGCTGTGCCCGGCGTCCTTGTCACGCAGGCGGCAAACCCCACAGCTTCGTTACAAGAGCTAGGGGTTTTACAGGACTGCAGGCAGCCAGTTAGGCCGACATTATGTCGATGTTCTATCCATCCAGGTGTTTTTGTAATAACAGCGGCCCATGCCCGGCCCCCCGGCCGCGCGCTTGCGCTGCACTACAACGAGGAGTCAGGCATGGTTTGGCAACAGATCTACAACCCGGTGGGCAATATGGTGCTCTCCACCCTGCTGGCGGCGCTGCCGGTGGTCGTCATGCTCGTCGGGCTGGGTTTTCTCCACCTCAAGGCCCATATTGCGGCCGGCGCCGGCCTGGTCTGCGCCCTGCTCATCGCGATCGTGGTCTATGGCATGCCGGCCGATATGGCGGGCCGCGCAGCGGTCTTTGGGGGGCTCACGGGCCTGCTGCCCATTGGCTGGATCGTGCTGAACATCATCTTTTTGCACCAGCTCACAGAGCACAACGGCAGCTTCAAGATCCTGCAGGACTCGATTGCCGGCATCACCGAGGACCGGCGTATCCAGCTGCTGCTGATCGCCTTTGCCTTTGGCGCCTTTTTTGAAGGGGCGGCGGGCTTTGGCACGCCGGTGGCGGTCACGGCGGCGATCCTGATCGGCCTGGGATTCTCACCTTTGGCTGCCTCGGGCCTGTCGCTGATTGCCAATACCGCGCCCGTCGCCTTTGGCGCGCTGGGCACGCCGGTGATCACCCTGGCCAAGGTCCATGGCTATGACGTGATGGAGGTCACCGCGATGGTGGGCCGCCAGCTGCCCTTCTTCTCGGTGCTGGTTCCGTTCTGGCTGATCTGGGCCTTTGCCGGCCGCAAGGCGATGGTGGAGATCTGGCCGGCCATCCTGGTCACCGGCCTGTCTTTTGCAATCCCACAGTACCTGGTGTCCAACTTCATCGGCCCGGAGCTGGTCGACATCATTGCCGCCATCGTCTCCATGGGCTGCCTGATCGGCTTTCTGCGCGTGTGGCAGCCCAAGACCATCTGGCGCAGCACCTCGCTCAAGGGCCGCGACACCAGCGAAGACACCACGGCCAAGCCCCGCGCCGTGGTGGCCCATGCCCGCGCCGATGTGATCCGCGCCTGGACGCCTTGGGCCATCCTGACCGTGTTTGTGTTCATCTGGGGCCTGCCTTCGGTCAAGGCCGCGCTCAACGGCCTGTTTGCGCCGTCCTTCCCGATGACGGGGCTGCACAACATGATCGAGAAGGTGCCGCCCGTGGTGCCCCAGCCCACCAAGGAAGGTGCGGTCTATGTGCTCAACCTGCTGTCGGCCACCGGCACCGGCATTCTGCTGTCGGCCATCGTCGGCGGCCTGGTGATGAAGTACAGCCCACTGACCCTCATCAAGCAGTTCTTCAAGACGATCTGGCTGGTGCGTTTTTCACTGCTGACCATTGTGCTGATGCTGGCGCTGGGCACGCTCACCCGCTACTCCGGCACCGACACTACCTTGGGCCTGGCCTTTGCCAACACCGGCGTGTTCTACCCCTTCTTTGGCACGATGATGGGCTGGCTGGGGGTGGCGCTGACGGGCTCGGACACGGCGTCCAACGTGCTGTTTGGCGGCATGCAGAAGGTGGCTGCCGAGCAGCTGGGCCTGTCACCCAACCTGATGGGCGCGGCCAACAGCTCGGGCGGCGTGATGGGCAAGATGATCGATGCCCAGTCCATCGTCGTGGCCTCTACCGCCACGCGCTGGTTCAACCATGAGGGCGACATCCTGCGCTACGTGTTCTTCCACTCCGTCGCGCTCGCCACCTTGGTGGGCATCTTTGTCACCCTGCAGGCCTATGTCTACCCCTTCACCTTGATGGTGGTGAAGTAAGTACCACGGGGCTCCCAGAGGAGCCCCTTTCATCGCATCCCAGTTGTTAAACAGCAGGGACCGCAGGGTTCAGGCTGTACAAGCCGGTGATGCTGGCCTGGCCCAGCACGGGTGCCTTGGCCAGCGCGGCGCGCACATTGGCCCCCGTCAGTGCACCCTCGACTGCCAAGCTGGGCGTGGCTAGCGCATAGACCGTAAACACATAGTGGTGCACCAGGCTGTCGTTCCAGGGTGGGCAGGGGCCGTCGTAGCCGTAGTACTCGCCTTGCATCTGCGCATCGGCGGCAAACCAGCCGGTGTAGTCGTTGATGCCATGGCGCAGGCCCTGGTGCGCAGCCGGGCCGGGCTTGCCATGGGCGGTGATGCCGTCCGACTGTGCACCGGCGGCGATCTCGGTGGTGCCCACTGGAATGTCCAGCAGCAGCCAGTGGTAGAAATCGACGCGCGGCAGATCGGCTGGCACCGTGCGGCCTTCCTGGTTCACATCGTCGCCCCGACTGGGCACATCGGGGTCATGGCAGACGATGACAAAGGACTGGGTGCCGGCGGGCACATCGCGCCAGGCCAGGTGCGGATTGCGGTTGGACGACAGCAAGACATGGGCTGTCGCATCGGGCACGGCAAAAGCGAACTCGCCAGGAATGGCCTGGCCGTCTTGAAAGCTGTGGCTGCTGAGCTGCATCTGATAAATCCTTTGCGGGTATGAAAAAGCCAAAGGGCCTCGACCGGGGTCGGGGCACTTTGGCAAATTCTAGGGGGCTGCTGCGCAGCTGTCAGTCATCCCCCACCCGCAAAACGGTAGGGCCAGGCCTCAATGCCCGCCGATATAGGCGAACTTGAACAGGAACAGCCCCGCAATGATCCAGACCATCCAGTGCACCTCACGGGCGCGGCCGGTGAACAGCTTGATGGCCGCGTAGGAGATAAAGCCAAAGGCCAGGCCGTTGGCGATCGAGTAGGTAAAGGGCATCATCACGGCGGTGATGGCGGCAGGAATGGCCTCGGTGGTATCGGCCCAGTCCACCTCGGTCAGCTCCTTGAGCATCAGACAGGCTACAAACAGCAGCGCGGGTGCGGTGGCGTAAGCGGGCACCGAGCCGGCCAAAGGCGCAATGAACAGGCAGGCCAGGAAAAGCACCGCCACCGTGACGGCCGTCAGGCCCGTGCGGCCACCGGCCTGCACGCCCGAGGCGCTCTCGACATAGGCGGTGGCGCTGGACGTACCCAGCAGCGAGCCGGCAAAGATCGCGCCGCTGTCGGCCAGCAGCGAGCGGTGAAAGCGCTCCATCTTGCCGGGCACCAGGAGGCCGGCGCGCTTGGCCACACCCATCAGGGTGCCGGTGGCATCAAACAGCTCGACCAGAAAGAACACCAGCACCACATTCAGAAAACCACTGGACAGCGCGGTCTTGATATCGAGCTGCAGGAAGGTCGGCGCAATCGACGGCGGCGCCGAGAACACACCCTGGAATTGGTTGCCGCCAAAGATGAAGGAGGCCACGGTGACGGCCAGAATGCCGATCAGGATGGCGCCGGGCACACGCAGGCGGTCGAGCACCACGATCAGGAAAAAGCCCAGCGTGAACAGGATCACCGATGGCGAATGCAGATCACCCAAGGTTACCAAGGTGGCCTTGGATTCGACCACCACGCCGGCACTCTTGAGCGCAATCAGCGCCAGAAAGAGCCCGATACCGACGGTGATGGCCACGCGGATCGAAGCCGGTATGCCATTAATGATCTGGTCGCGTATGCGAAAGATGGTCACCAGCAAGAACAGGCACCCCGAGACAAAGACCGCCCCCAGCGCCGCCTGCCAGGTGTAGCCCATGCCCAGCACCACCACATAGGCAAAGTAGGCGTTCAGCCCCATGCCCGGCGCAATCGCAATCGGGTAGTTCGCATACAGGCCCATCAGCACCGAGCCCAGCGCCGCAATCAGGCAGGTGGCGACAAACACCGAGCCCTTGGGCATGCCCGCATCCCCCAGAATGGAGGGGTTGACGAACATGATGTAGGCCATCGTCAAAAAGGTGGTGATCCCCGCCAGCACCTCGGTCCGCACCGTTGTGCCGTGCTCTCCCAGCTTGAAATATTTGTCCAGCGCGCTCATGGCTGCTCCTCGTGGTTATGCATCGTTAATGGGAAGCTGATTTCTATCGAAGGCGGCGAGTATCGCAGCTGCCCGCGCAGGCTGCCGGCTCGCAGCGTCAAAGCCCTGTCTGCACGGCCGCGATGGCGTCGAGCACCGCCTCGGCCGTGGCCGGTGCCCGCAGCGGCGGGCAGCAACCGGGCGCGCCGATGGCGGCCACCGCATCGCGTATCGCAAACAGCACCGAGAACGGCAGCAGCAGCGGCGGCTCGCCCACCGCCTTGCTGCGGTGGATGGTCTCGTGCGGGTTGGCGCCGTCAAACAGCTGCACATTCAGCACGGGCGGGCAGTCGTTGGCGGTCGGGATCTTGTAGGTGCTGGGGGCATGGGTCATCAAGGCGCCGGTCTTGGGGTGCCAGACCAGCTGCTCCATCGTGAGCCAGCCCATGCCCTGGATAAACGCGCCCTCGACCTGGCCAATGTCCACGGCCGGGTTCAGCGACTGGCCCACATCATGGATCACATCGGCGCGCAGCAGCTTGCTCTCGCCGGTCAAGGTGTCCACCACCACCTCGCTGACGGCCGCGCCGTAGGCAAAGTAGAAGAAGGGCCGGCCGCGCATCGCTGCCGCATCCCAAGACAGGCCAGGCGTCGCATAAAAGCCATCGGACCACAGCTGCACCCGCTCCAGATAGGCCTGTTTGACCAGGGCCTCAAAACGCAGGCTCTGGCCCGCGCAGTGCACCTCGTCATTGACAAAGCGCACCGCGGCCGGATCGGCCCCATGCTGGGCTGCCAGGCAGGCGGCCAGGCGCTCGCGGATCTGGCGCGCCGCATCCTGCGCGGCCTTGCCGTTCAGGTCGGTGCCGGTCGATGCCGCTGTCGCCGAGGTGTTGGCCACCTTGGTCGTGTCAGTGGCCGTCACCCGCACGCGCTCAAAGGCCACGCCCAGCTCATGCGCCACCACCTGGGCCACCTTGGTGTTCAGACCCTGGCCCATCTCGGTGCCACCGTGGTTGACGAGGATGGAGCCATCGTTGTAGACATGGACCAGGGCGCCGGCTTGGTTGAAGTGCTTGACGTTGAAGGAGATGCCGAACTTGACCGGCGTCAGCGCCAGGCCGCGCTTGAGCACGGGGCTCATGGCATTGAAGGCCTCGACCTGCGCGCGCCGCGCCCGGTAGTCGCTGCGCGCCTCCAGCTGCGCCACCAGCTCGTCGATGATGTTGTCGTCCACCTCCTGGCCATAGGGCGTGCACTGGCCGCTGTCCTTGGCATAGAAGTTCGCGCGCCGCACATCGAGCGCATCCTTGCCCAGCTGCCGCGCGATCGAGTCCATGATGTTCTCCATCACGATCGCGCCCTGCGGCCCGCCAAAGCCGCGAAACGCGGTATTGCTCTGGGTATTGGTCTTGCCCATGAAGCCGCGCATGCGCACATTGGGCAGCCAGTAGGCATTGTCGAAATGGCAGAGCGCACGGGTCATCACCGGCGCCGACAGATCGGCCGAATGCCCGGCCCGCGAGACCATGGTCACCTCGGCGCCCAGAATGCGGCCGGCATCGTCATAGCCAATGTCGTACTCGTACCAGAAGCAATGGCGCCGGCCGGTGATCATGAAGTCATCGTCGCGGTCCAGCCGCAGCTTGACGGGCCGGCCCAGCTTGCGCGCCGCCACCGCTGCCACGCAGGCAAACAGCGCCGATTGCGATTCCTTGCCACCAAAGCCGCCACCCATGCGCCGGCATTCCACATGCACCGCATGCGACTGCACGCCCAGCGCATGCGCCACCAGGTGCTGCATCTCGCTGGGGTGCTGGGTGGAGCAGAACACATGCATCGCGCCACCCTCCTTGGGGATCGCATAGCTGATCTGGCCTTCGAGGTAGAACTGCTCCTGGCCGCCCACCTCCCAGCTGCCCTGCAGGCGGTGCGGGGCCTGGGCAATGGCCTGGGGGGCGCCGCCGGCATCGGTCTCGCGCACCAGTTGCATCGGCGGCATCACATACTGGCCCAGCGCATGGGCCTGCTGCGGCGTCAGCACCGGTTCGGCCTCCTCTACCGTGACCAGCTTGCGCGCCATGGCCGCCACGCGCCGCGCGGTTTGCCTGTCGCGGGCCAGCACCGCAAACATCGGCTGGCCCAGGTAGCGGATCTCGCCATCGCAGAGGATGGGGTCGTCATGGATGATGGAGCCGCAGTCATTGACGCCGGGAATATCGGCCGCCGTCAGCACCGCCACCACACCGGGCTGGGCGCGCAGCGCGTCCAGATCCATGGACAGCAGGCGGCCATGGGCCACCGGAGACAGGCCCAGCGCGCAATGCAGGCTGCCAGCCAGCTCGGGCATATCGTCGATATAGGCGGCCTCGCCGGCCACATGCCAGGCGGCAGACTCATGGCTGCGGCTGATGCCAACCTGGTGGCCCTGCTGGCGGGCCCGCGCTTCCTGCGCCACATCGATGCGCGCCTTTTGGTTGTCACGGTAATCGGCAAAGGCTTCGGCGCCTGCCAACACATGCTTGGGGATCGAGGTGTTCATATCAGGCTCCGGTGGCTGCGGCCTGCGAGGCCTGGGCGCTGCGGACCATGTGCGGCATCGCGGCCCAGACGGTGGTGGCATCGGCTGGCAAGGGGGCATCGGCCCGGGTCTCCAGCCACAGGCGCTGCAGCAGGTTCTGCGCTACCTTGAGGCGGTAGGCGGCGCTCGCCCGCATATCGGTCATTGGTTGAAAATCCTCGGCCAGCGCGGCCTGGGCGCGCTGCACCGCCTGGGCCGTCCAGGCCTGGCCCAGCAGCGCAGCTTCTGCCTTGGCGGCGCGCCGCACCGTGGCCGCCATGCCGCCAAAGGCCAGGCGCACGGTCTCCACCTGGCCCTGGGCATCCAGCTGCAGCGAAAAGCCCGCGCACAGTGCCGAGATGTCGCAGTCAAAGCGCTTGCTGATCTTGTAGGCCCGCACCTGGCGCGCCTGCACCGCCAGCGGCACGCGCAGGCCCTGCACCCATTCGCCGGGCTCCAGCTGATTCTTCATGTAGTCCACATAAAAATCGGTCAGCGGCATACGCCGCAGGCGCTCGCCCAGGCGCAGCTCGATCTCGGCATCCAGCGCCATCAGCACCGGCGGGGCATCGCCAATCGGCGAGCCATTGGCCACATTGCCGCCCATGGTGCCGGCATGGCGCACGGGCGGCGATGCAAAGCGCAGCCAGACCTCGGTGAGCGTCGGAAAGCGCTGGGCCAGCGCGGCCCAGGCAGATTCGAGCGAAGCACCCGCGCCAATGCAAAGCATGCCATCGCGCTCTTCGATGCGGCGCAGCTCCGCCACGCGCCCCACGGCAATCAAATCGCCCAGCGGCCGGAACTGCTTGTTGATCCACAAGGCCACATCGGTGGTGCCGCCGATCATGCGGGCATCGGGCAGCGCGGCGCGCAGCTGGGCCAGGCTCTCAACGCTGGCCGGCGCATGGAAATGCTGGGGCTGGCCGCCACTGGGGCGGTAGGCATAGCTCCAGTCAGCATCGCTGCGCAGCGCCTGCAGGGCCGTCACCACGGGCGCCGCATCCAGCTGGCGGGCGGGCAGGTCCAGCATCTGCTGGCCGGCATCCAGAATGGGCCGGTAGCCGGTGCAGCGGCAGAGGTTGCCAGAGAGCGCATCGGCCAGCTGCTGGCGCGTGGGCGCCGCGCCTTGCTGCGCCTGCTGCCGTTCATACACGGACCACAGCGACATGACAAAACCGGGCGTGCAAAAGCCGCATTGCGAGCCATGGCAGTCCACCATGGCCTGCTGCACCGGGTGCAGATCGCTACAGGGCTGGCCGGCATCTTTGGGCCGGCAGCTGGTCTTCATGTCTTCCACCGTAAAGAGCGCCTTGCCATGCAGGCTGGGCAACAGCTGGATGCAGGCATTGACGGTCTGCAGCTTGAGGCCTTGCACGGCCTGCGGATCGCCCGGCTCGGCCAGCTCAGCGAGCATCACCGTGCAGGCGCCGCAATCGCCTTCGTTGCAGCCCTCCTTGGTGCCGGTGCAGCGCGCGTCCTCGCGCAGCCAGTCCAGCACACTGCGCGTGGGGGCCAGGCCTTCAACTTCGGTGATACGGCCTTGGTGGTAGAAACGGATGGCTTGTGGGGCGGTCATGGGGCTCATGGTGGGACTCGGTCGGGCATTGCCCGCCGTTCTGCAAAACTGTGTACAAGCGTAGTGTGCCGCGCAGCGCTGGCCATAACAAGCCAGCGATAGGCGCTATGGTGCAGCGCATATATTTTTGGGTTAACCCGCATCTTTCTGGCCCGCAAAAACGTAAGCAATGGTCGCGCCTTGCGGGTTTACCAGGGCTGCGGCCATGGCAAGCAGGTATATTGCCTGGATGATGTTCCGCCGCCCCCACCCTGCGATGCGCCAGCTCGCCACCGCCGTCAGCCTGGGCCTTGCCGCCTGCGCCGTATTTGCCCAGACCAGCGCACCGCAAGAGCCGCCGAATCTGAGCCAGGCCGAGTTCCAGTCCTGTTTGAGCGAGCTGCGCAGCAGCAAGGCCTTTGCCGCCATCACCCCCGCCACCTTCAGCCAGTACACCGCCCAGCTCCAGCCCGATGCCACGGTGCTGCCGCTCCTCAACCGCCAGCCCGAGTTCACGATGCCCGTCTGGGACTACATCGCCGTGCTGGTCGACGAGCAGCGCGTGGCCGAAGGCCGCGCCGCCTATGCCAAGTGGAAGGACACCCTGGACAAGATCGAGCAGAGCACGGGCGTTGCCCCGCAGATCGTCATCGGCGTCTGGGGCGTGGAGAGCAACTTCGGCCAGAACCTGGGCGGGCGCTCGCTGGTGCAGTCGCTGGGCACCCTGTCCTGCTTTGGCCGCCGCCAGGCCTATTTCCGGGGCGAGTTCGCCAGCGCGCTGCGCATTCTGCAAGAAGGCCATATTGCCGAGTCCAAGCTGGTGGGCTCCTGGGCAGGCGCCTTTGGCCAGACCCAGTTCATGCCCTCCACCTTCTTCCGCAGCGCGGTGGACTTTGACGGCGATGGCCGCCGCGACATCGTCGACAGCGTGCCCGATGCGCTGGCCTCGACCGCCATGTTCCTGAAGAACGCCGGCTACCGCCCGGGCCAGCCCTGGGGCTTTGAGGTCGCGCTGCCCGGCAGCCTCAACATTGCCGATGCCAGCCGCAAGAACAAGAAGCCGATTGCCTTCTGGCGCTCGGCCGGCGTCACCCTGGCCAATGGCGATCCGCTGCCCGATTCGCTGCCATCGGCTGGCCTGATGATTCCCGCCGCCGGTGGTCCGGCCTTCCTGGTGGGGCGCAATTTTGATGCGCTCTACAGCTATAACGCCTCGGAAAACTATGGCCTGGCCATTGCGCAGCTGTCCAACCTGGTGGCCGACACCAAGCAGAGCCAGATCAGCTTTGTCACCCCCTGGCCCACCGACGACCTGGGCCTGTCGCGCGCGCAGAACAAGGAGCTGCAGCAGGCGCTGCTGACCCGTGGCTATGCGATTGGCGAGCCCGACGGCATGATAGGCGCCAAGACGCGCGAAGCCATCAAGGCCGAGCAAAACCGCCTGGGCATGAAGGCCGATGGCCGCGCGGGCCAAAAGCTGCTGCGTGCGCTCGCCAACTGATACCGCTC
>NZ_KE148618.1:7701-20609 GCF_000410635.1 Comamonas sp. B-9 | reverse complement strand
CTGCGTGCGCTCGCCAACTGATCCCGCTGGAGCCACACCATGATTGTCACCACCACCCCCAGCGTTGAAGGCAAGCGCATCAGCCGCTACTGCGGCATCGTCAATGGCGAGGCCATTTTGGGCGCCAACTTTTTCAAGGACTGGTTTGCCGGCATCCGCGACATCGTCGGCGGCCGCTCGGGCACCTACGAGAAAGAGCTGCAAAAGGCCAGAGACATTGCACTCAATGAGCTGCAGGAGCGCGCCAAGGCGCTGGGCGCCAATGCCGTCGTCGGCATCGACCTCGACTATGAAGTGCTGGGCAAGGACAACGGCATGCTGATGGTGTCGGCCAGCGGCACGGCCGTCGTCGTCGACTAAGAACCTGTTCAAAGTCTCCTCGCGCCGCGACAGTGTCTTTGCGGGATGGGATGCGAGGCGCAATACCGCAGCAATAGCCCAGCTATTGCGAGGATTTGCAACGACGCAGACCGCCCGCAAAGCCACTGTCCGTAAGGGTTGGAGTGAAATCGGGCGATTTCTGCGCGCAGGCTCTTGCTTGCACCCCGGTGCAAGCTGCGTTCCATCCCTTCGAACTCATCCCGATTGCACTCCAACGCGGCTGCGTAGTGACTTTGAACAGGTTCTAAGCGCCTCTGTCCATGTTGCGGCAGTCCGCTTGCGCGGGCTGCCGCATCTTTTAGCGCTTGGCCTGTTTGACGCCCGCGCCGCGCACTTCCAGGCGGATGCTGTCCAGCACCTCGCCCTGCGCATTGACCAGCTCCACCTGGTGGCGGCCCGGCCAGGGCAGCCAGGCCCAGCGCGCGCCGCGCGCAACATCCTTGCCATCGATGCGCCAGCGCGCAGCGGCCGAATCAGCGACAAACTGCAGGCGCTGGCGCTCGGGTGGAATGTCCGGGTCTACCGCGACAATCGTGCCGTTGGCCGGGGCCAGAATGCGCACCGCAGGCGGTGCTGCCGAGCCAGTGCCGTCGGCCGATCGCCCGGCAAAGCTGCGGCCGCCCACCATCTCATCGACCCCGGTCGCTTGGCCATCGAGCGCAAAGCGCGGCTGCGCGGTGCCGGCCAGGAACCACTCCTCACGCCGCGCCTCCAGCGCAAAGCCGGCACCCGATTGCCCAGCAGGCGCCGGGCCAAAATCCACCCATTGCGCCTGCAAACCGGCCGGCGGCTTGGGCGCACGGCTGGGCTGGCCCTGGTGCAAAAAGCCCATGATGCTGGCCCAGACGGGTGCCGCGCCGCTGGTGCCGCTGACCGAATGCATGGCCTCGCCGCTGGCATTGCCGACCCAGACGCCCACCGTGTAGCGGTCTGACCAGCCGACGGCCCAGTTGTCGCGCATGTCCTTGCTGGTGCCGGTTTTCACCGCCGCCCAGCTGCGCGTGCCCAGCACGCTATCGAGGCCAAAGGTGCGCACGCGGGCATTGCCATCGGCCAGCATATCGCCCACCACATAGGCGGCGCCCGCATCCATGGCCTGGCGGAACTGCGGCTTGCCGCCGCGCGCATAGGCCACCGGGCTGTAGCGCCCGCCATTGGCCAGTGCGCGGTAGGCATTGGTCAGCTGCACCAGCGGAATATCAGGGCTGCCCAGCGCCAGGCTGTAGCCAAAATAGCTGCCGCTCTCGCGCATCGGCATGCCCAGGCGCACCAGCTGGTCAAAGAAATCGTCCACACCCACCATCACCAGGGTGCGCACCGCCGGCACATTGAGCGAGGCGCCCAGCGCCGTGCGCACCGACACCCAGCCTTTGAAGCTGCGGTCGTAGTTCTGCGGAATATAGAGGCCGCTGGCCGTGGGAATGCGCGCGGGCGAATCCTCGATCAAGGACGCAGCCGTCAGCTTGTGCTCGGCAATCGCCTGGCCATAGAGAAAGGGCTTCAAGGTGGAGCCCGGCTGGCGCGGCGCCAGCACTGCATCGACCGCATGTGCCTGGCTCAGTGCGCCGGAGGACCCCACCCAGGCCAGCACCTCGCCACTGGCGTTGTCCAGCACCAGCACGGCGCCATCTTGCACATTGCTGCTGCGCAAGGCCTGCAGGTGCTGGCCCAGCATATCGACCGCATAGCGCTGCAGCGGCGCACTCAAGGTGGTGCGCAGGCTGGCCATGGCCGCCGGCTGGGCTTTTCCATCCGCGCCTTGCCGTGCTTCACGCAGCGCAATGCGGCTGAAGTGCGGCGCAATGCCTTCGCTGGCATCAAAGGCGCGCTTTTTCAGCGCGATCTCGGTGAAGAAGACGATCGCTTCGCAGTCCAGCTTGGGATCGCGCCGCATCTCCTTGAGCACACCGCAGGCGCGCTGGCCCACCTGGCTGGGCCGCGCATTGGGCGCGCGTACCAGCGCGGCGGCCACCGCCGCCTCGCGGTCATCGAGGCCATGGGGGGCCTTGTCAAACAGGGTGCGCGACAGCGCATCAATGCCCACCAGCTCGCCCCGGAATGGCACCAGGTTCAGGTAGGCCTCCAGGATCTGGGTCTTCTGCCAGCGCCTATCCAGCACCTGGGCGGCCACCGTCTGGCCCACCTTTTGCCCCACCGAGCGGCCCCCGCTGCTGCGCCGCCAGTCGCCGTCAAGCAAGCCGGCCAGCTGCATGCTGATGGTGCTGGCCCCGCGTGTGCGCTGGTTCCAGAGGTTGCCCCAGGCAGCCGATGTGACGGCCGCCCAGTCCACACCACTGTGCTCGTAAAAGCGCTTGTCCTCGCTCAGCAGCATGGCGGTGCGCAGCGCAGCCGACACATCGCCCAGCGCCACCCAGTCGCCCCGGCGCACCGTGCTGTCGGTGCGCACGCGCTGCAGCAGCTCGCCTTCGCGCGACAGCACCCGCGTCTCCGACGAGCTGAAGTCCTGGCGCACCTCGCCAAAGCTGGGCACGGCCTGGGCCAGCGGCGCCTGCAGCAGGCAGGCCAGGGCCAGCAGCCGCCAGCAGGTTATAGCGCGCAGCCTCATGGCGCCACGGGCACAACCGTCACCTTGGGGTTGGGCGCCATGCCAAACATCTCGGGCGCATACAGCGCCTCGACGCGGGTCGATGGCAGCGCAAACTCACCGGTGTTGTTGACGCGGTAGCTGTACTGCAGGCTGAGCTTGCCCTGTGGCAGGTAGCCGTAGTAGGCGCGGTAGCTCTCGAACGAACGCTCCTCAAACGCCTTCCAGCCCCAGCCGGTCGATTTCTCGCCCGCGGTGGACAGCGCCGAATCCCGGCCCAGGCCGCTGCCCAGGATGGTGGCGCCGCCCGGGATCGGATCGGTGATCGCCACCCAGGTCATGTTGGCGCTGGCGTTGACCTCCAGGGTCACGCGCAGCACATCGCCCCGGGTGTACTGGCCGGCGGGCAGGTTCTTGTTGGCCTGCTCGACGGCCACCACGGTCTTGCTGATGGTATAGCCGGCCGACAGCGGCTGCTTGAGCGGCACGGCCGCCTGCGACTGCACCGTCAACCAGGGCTTGCCGCTGCCCTTTTGCTGCACCTTGAGGCTCTGGTTGCCAGCGGCCCAGGGCAGGTCAATGGTGTTGTTCAGCCACTGCGCGACCTGCTCGGTCGGGCTAGGCGTGCGCTTGCCGCCTTGGGCCAGCAGCTCGATCGCATCCTGCGCCTTGGTCACGCGGCTCCAGTCCACCGTGCCGGACTTGCCGGCCATGCTGGCCTCGGTGGTGCCGTTCACGGGTGTGGACTCATAGGTGCGCGAGAAGCGTTCCAGCGCCAGCGCGCCCCAGAGGTTGGCCGTGGTCGTCGTCCAGGCACCGCTCTTTTGGCGGCTGATGAAGCTGCTGGCCAGGCGCGGCATATCGTCCTTCCAGGCCGGGTCGTCCATCACCACCAGCAGGAAACGCGCCAGGGTGGTATCGCCGTTTTGCATCAGCCACCACCAGTAGTCGTTGTTCTCGTTGGCGAACAGCACCTTGGTGCCCTGGTAGCTCAGGCGCGCACGCAGGATCTGGTTGGCCTCTTCGAGCAGCTTGCTGCGGTTGGGCACATCCTTCATGTGGCCCAGGATGGACAGCCAGTCCACCACGGTCTGGGTGGGCCAGTCATTGGGCGCAATCTGGATGCTGGTCAGCATGCGCGGCTGCGCCTTGCCATACAGCGCCAACGCATTGATGGCGGCGAGCTTGCGCACTTCCAGGTCGGAGCGTGGGCTCCAGAACTTGCGCTCGATGCGGCCATCGATGAAGCGCGCCAGCGCGTCCTGCATGCGGCCCAGCGGCGCAGGGGGAATAGCAAAGGCGGGGTCGATGCGCTTCATCTCGAAAGCGGCCTGCAGCAGGTGGGCGGTCAGCGCATCGCTGCCGGTGTTGCTGCTTCCCGCTTGCGGCGGGAAGTAGTTGGCCAGGCCGTCGCCATCGAGGTAGGTGGGCAGGCGCTCCATCGTGCTCTTCCACAGCGCTGCATCCTGCATGCCGATGGATTTGCTCGTGGTCTGCTCCAGGCAGGCGTAAGGGTAGGCACGCCACCAGTCACGCACACCGGGCAGGCCTTCTGCCAGGCGCGGCACCAGCGACAGCTTCAGGCCACCACGGCCGGGCAAGGCATCGGCCGGTGCGCTCACCGGCATATCCAGGCTGCCATCGAGCTGCACCAGGGTGGCCTGCAGGGTCTCCACCGCCACGGCGGGCACCACACGCTGGCTGACCTTGAGTGCATCGGCCGCATCGCCCTGCTTGTCCTTGGCGCTGATCTCCCAGAGCAGCTCGCCCTGGCGGCTTTGCGACATATCGGGCGGCGCCGTCACGCTCCAGCTCACGGTGCGGGCCTCGTTGGCCGCCACTTCCACTGTCTGCGGCTCGAGCTGCAGCAAGGTCGCCTTGGGGGTCACCAGCACCTGCATGGGCTTGCTGGTGGTGTTGCGCAGGGTGACCTGGGCGTCATAGCGGTCGCCATCGCGCACCAAAGGCGGCAGGCCGCTGATGATCTGCAGCTCCTGCGTGGTGCGGATCTGGGTCGTGCCGGTGCCAAACAGCTCCAGCCCACTCTCGGCCACGGCCACGATCTTGAAGCTGGTGAGGGCATCATTGAGCGGCACATCGACCTCGGCGCGGCCGTTCGCATCCAGCACCACATTGGGCTGCCACAGCAGCAGGGTGTCGAGCAGCTCGCGGGTCTGGCCATTGCCACCGCCGCCGCCCGCTGCCACGGCCTTGCGGCCATAGTGGCGCCGGCCAATGATTTCCATCTGGGCGGTGGAGGTCTCCACGCCCCAGGAACGCTTTTGGTACATGGCTTCGAGCAGCGCCCAGGTGTCATTGCTCTTGAGCTCCAGCAAGGCCTGGTCCACGGCCGCCACCGACACGGCCGCGCCCGCAGCCGGCTTGCCATTGGGCAGCTTGGCTTCGATCGTGACCTTGGCGGTGTTGCGGATGCGGTAGCTTTCCTTGTCGCTCTTGACGGTCACGGCCAGCTGGCGGTCGGCAATGCCGACGCGTATCTCGGCTGCGCCCAGGCGGTAGGCGGGCTTGGACAGGTCCACCAGCGCAGTGGGCGCCACATATTCCTTACCCTCGTACCAGAACGAGGTCCACCATTCACGCGGCGACTTGAAGCCCCAGGTGAAGAAGCTGTACCAGGGCACTTCGCGCAGGCGGCCACGCAGCGCCATCACGCTGACATAGACATTCGGGCCCCAGCCCTCTTGCACCTTCAGGTTGACCGTGGGGTCATCGCCGCGCAGGGTGATCACCTGGCTGGAGAGCACGCCTTCACGCTCCACCGTCACCAGCGCCGTTGCTTCGCGGAAGGGCATGCGCACCTGGAAGCGTGCGGTGTCGCCCACCTTGTAGGATTTCTTTTCCGGCAGCAGGTCCATGCGGTCGGTGTCTTCACCGCCAAACCAAAGCTCGCCCTGCTTGGTCACCCAGACCGAGGTCGCGGCCTTGGAGCTGCGGTTCTTGTCATCCGTCGCCTCGGCGATCAGCTCGGTCTCGCCACCTTCGCTCAGCTGGGTGTCGCAGGCCAGCAGGCCCTTGGCATCGCTCTTGCCGCTGCAGACCACGCCCAGGTCCTTGTAACTCTCATGGTTCTCGTAGCTGTAGAAGCCGCCCACCATGCGCTTGCGCGTGGAGGTGACCACACGCGCCACCGCCCGCACCTGCAGCTTGACGCCGGAGACGGGCTTGCCCGACGGCGTCAGCGACAGCGCCTGGAAGCCCAGCTTCTTGTCGGTGGAGGCCCAGTTCTCGGCCTTGATGCCGGCGACCACCGAGGCGGGCCAGATCACGCTGTGGTGGCTGATGGTCTGCACCTCACCATTGGGGTCGGAAAAACTCGCCTCCAGCAGCAGATCCTGCGGCGCCACGGAGCTGGGCACCTGCTCGATCTCGGCCTTGCCCACGCCATTGGCATCCAGGGTCAGCGCCAGCTTGTCGGCAATCACGCGGCGGTCATTGCTGTAGTCCTCGCCATCGTTGCCCGCGCCGGGCAGCTTGCGGCTCAAATAGGGCCGGCCAAACGAGAAGCTGTCGTAGTCCTCAAAGCTCACCGCATGCGACTGGATCGCGGCTGAGACCTTGACCGCCTCCTTGGCCGCTGCGCCGCCCGAGAGGTAGGACAGCTGCACCTGGGCGCCCAGCTTGCCCGGCTGCACGATGGGCGCAGGTTGGTCCGGCGTCACGCTGCCCTTGAACACCGGCAGGCGGTACTCTTCCACCCGGAACGAGCCGGTCTGCATCTCCATCGATCCCCATTTGCCCTTGCCGCCCTTGAGCGTGATGCGGTAGGTGCCCAGCTTGGCGGCTTTGGGAATCTTGAACTCGGACACGGCCGACAGGCCCTGGCCCGGGCGCTCCCAGCTGATGGGCAGCTCAAACTCGTCGTTGCTGCCCACATGGGTGATGACCACCTGGTTGGGCAACTGCTCCTTGCTAGGCAGGCCCAGGCCGCCCATGGTCTGGCTGCGGATCAGGTGCTTCATCGACACCGTCTCGCCAGCGCGCAGCAGGCTGCGGTCCAGCACCGTGTGGGCGACCACATCCTGCACCGGGCTGCTGTCGGTCTCGAGGTTGAAGCGCCAGCTCTCGATGCCGCGCTGCCAGTCGCTCCAGACAAAGGCCATGTCCTGCTTGCCGTCCACCGTGGCGCGCGCGCTCACAAAGTAGGCAGCGCTGGTGTCGCTGTTGGCGCCCGCCTCGCAGCGCACCTGCGCCTGGGTGTCGAGCTTGTCAAAACGGGCCACGCCGTCCTTGTCGGTCGTGCCCTGCACCAGGGTCTTGCCGTCGCAGGTAGAGATGCGCACCTGCGCATTGGCCACCGGCTTGCCCTTGTCCAGGCTGGTCACCCAGGCCATCGCGTTTTCACGCCCCAGCTTGAAGTGCACGCCCAGGTTGGTCACCAGCGCCGAGCTGCGCACAAACATCACGCGGCGGGCGCTGTCGTAGTCGGTGTTGAGCAGCGCGTCGCCCAGCATGGGCGAGGCGATCTCGACGACATGGAAACCGGTCTCCAGCGGAATGCCCACGACCTCAAACGGGCGCGGGTCCTTGCTGTCGGTCTTGGGCAGGGCCAGCTTCTTGCTGGTGGCCTGGCCTTCGAGCAGCGAGAGCATGCGGGTCTCGACATAGTTCTTGTCGCCATCGGGCAGCACATTGGGCAGCGGGATCTTGCTGTCCTGCGCTGCCTGCTTGCGGCTGACCTGCCAGTTGTCATAGCGCTGGAGCTTGCGGTACCAGCGGATGATGTCGGCATCGCTTTGCAGCTGCAGGGTCGAGACGGTGCCCTTGTCCTCGATCGACAAGCCCTGGATCTGCAGGTCCTGCTCCACATTGCGCAGGGTCACCGGGAACATGGCCGGGCCCTTGTCGCCTTCGGCAAAGCGCTCGACCACGCCAAACGGCGAGGCGGCAAACTTGGCCAGCGGCGGCATCAGCCCGCTTTGCACCTGCAGCGGGAACAGGTTGGCATTGGCCAGCGGCCGGTCCGATTCGTCCTTGAAGCCCTGGGGCAGCACGATGCGCATCGTCTCCTTCTCGCCGAAGGGCGGCGCAAACTGCAGGCGGTTGACCTCGCCCTCTTCTCCGTCATCGGGGAAGCTGGCCTTGATGCGGCCCTTGGAGGTCTCCAGGAAGATGCCTTCGGCGAGCTTGCGGTCCACCGAAGCGCTAAAGAGCAGGTTGAGCGGGCGGATCGGCAGGCAGCCGGCCTGCGCATTGGCGCGCTCGCAGCTGAACTCGGCCGTGAACGGCGGGCGCACCTGGTAGTCAAAGCGGCGCTCGCGCGTCTGCTTGACGCCGTTGTCGGTGCTCACCCCCGCGCCCACCACCAGGCTCATCTGCGCACCCTCGGGCAAGGCCCGCTGGCATTGCAAGGCCACATGGCGGCGCGGCCGCTGCTGCAAGCTATCGCGGCCAAACTGGCTTTGCATGAAGTCATCGGACTCCGAGGCGGAGAGGATGCGCACTGGAATGCGCTCCCCAATGCCCTTGACCGTGCACCAGGTGTTGTCCTGCACCGAGCTGGTCACGACATCGGCATTGAACTGCAGGCCAAAGAACTGGCGGCTGTCGAGCGGCTGGTAGCTGCTGGGCACCACGCGCGTCACCGACGGCCCTCCGGTGGCAAAGCGGTACTGGGCCGCGCCCTTGACCGGCTCGCCGGCAGCATCCTTGAGGTTGGCGACCTTTTCGACCGTGCAGCGCACACCGGGCGGCAGGTCATCGGCCAGGTCAAACACCCATTCGCGCGGGCCCGTCCAGCGTCCCGACCCCTGGCTCTGGGCCTGTTTGTTGTCGCAGTCGAGTTTGACGGGTGCTGCCGCACGCAGATCGCCCATCGGCACCACGGCCGCATCGAACTTGACGACTATTTGCCGGACCCGGGCCACCTCGCCCTGCGGTGACACCGATGTGATGCTTGTGGCATGGGCTGACAGGCCCAGCGCGGCCCAGCCGGCGCCCGCCAGCCAGCGTTGTAATGTTGTATTCACGGAGCTCTCCCCTAGGATGGTGAGAGCGTACCAAAATTAGCCTGCGCCAGTGTTGGCTGGCCGCCCAGGGCAGCCAGGTGTTTCATTTGGCAACAAGATGAGCCTATTTATTGGGCTTGTGACTTGCCAGGGCTCTGCCGATGCATGCCGTGCTGTCCAACAGCGCCAGTCCAGCTCACTGGGGCTGGAAGCCGCTGTCGCGGATGATGCGGGTCCAGACGGCCGAATAGGCGCGCTCGCGGGCCAGCAGCTGCTCGGGCGTCATATAGCCCACGCTCAGCCCCATGCCCACCAGCTGCTCATGCACATCGGGGGCGGCCACGGCCTTGGCAACCGCCTGCGATACGGCCTGCACCATCTCGGCGGGCGTGCCGGCAGCGGCATAGATGCCGTAGTAGGGCATGTCTTCCAGGCCCGGCAGGCCCAGTTCGCTGAAAGTGGGCACATCGGGCAAGGCCTGCTGGCGCTTGCCGCCCAGTACGGCCAGCACGCGGATCTTGCCGGCCTTGTGGCTTTCGATGAAATCCTGCACCGAGCCAATGCCGGCTGGGATCTGGTTGCCCATCATGTCGGCCAGCATGGGCGCGCTGCCCCGGTACGGCACGGACACCAGATCGGTCTTGAAGCGCTGGTTCAGCACCCGCACCAGGAACTCCGGCGTCGATGCCGGCGCCGGAATGCCCACCGCACTCTTGCCGCCCTGCTTTTTGAGCCACTGCAAATAGGCATCGAACGTGCGCAGGCCCAGGCCGTCGGAGACCGCAATCGCATTGACAAAGCTGGCAAATCCGGCCACCGGCACAAAGTCCGCATGCGGGTCAAACCCCGGGTTCTTGACGACCTGGGGCAGGATGGAGATCGTGTGGTCGTGGGTGACGAAGAAGGTCGCGCCATCCGCCGGCGAGGCCTTGAGGATCTGGGCCGCAATCTGGCCGCCCGCGCCGGGCTTGTTCTCCACCACGACCGAGGTGCCCAGGCTGTCCTTCATCTTCTCGGCCAGCAGCCGCGCGATCACATCGGTGCCGCCACCCGGTGGAAAACCCACCAGCAGCCGCACCGGCTTGCCCTTGTTGTAGCCCGCCGCCCAGCTGGGAGCAGCCAGCCACCCGGCCGCAGCAGCGGCCAGCAGTTGTTGGGAGAAATGGCGGCGGCGCAAGGACATGCTGAGCTTTCAAGAAAAAGGACAGGCTATACAAGCACGACTTATGCCAGGCGCGTGCGGTGCTTGGCCAGCTGGGCACGCACCTGCACGGGCGCCGTGCCCCCCAAGGTGTTGCGCGCGTTCAGCGAGCCTTCCAGGCTCAGTGCCTCGAAGACATTGGCTTCGATATTGGGGTTGAAGGCCTGCAGCTCGGCCAGCGGCAGCTCGGTCAGGTCCACACCCTTTTGCGAGGCCAGCTTGACGGCATGGGCCACGGTCTCGTGGGCATCGCGGAAAGGCAGGCCCTTCTTGACCAGGTAATCGGCCAGGTCGGTGGCGGTGGCATAGCCCTTGAGCGCTGCGGCGCGCATGTTGTCGGCGTTGACGGTGATGCCGCCTTCCTTGGCGCCGGTTGCAGGGTTCACCTGGCCGCCGATCATCTCGGCGAAGATGCGCAAGGTGTCCTTCAGGGTGTCGACGGTGTCGAACAGCGGCTCCTTGTCTTCCTGGTTGTCCTTGTTGTAGGCCAGCGGCTGGCCCTTCATCAAGGTGATCAGGCCCATCAGGTGGCCGACCACGCGGCCGGTCTTGCCGCGCGCCAGCTCGGGCACATCGGGGTTCTTCTTTTGCGGCATGATCGACGAGCCGGTCGTGAAGCGGTCGGCAATGCGCACAAAGCCAAAGTTCTGGCTCATCCAGATGATCAGCTCTTCCGAGAGGCGGCTGATGTGCACCATGCACAGCGAGGCTGCGGCGCTGAACTCAATGGCGAAATCGCGGTCGCTGACGCCGTCCAGCGAATTCTGGGACACGCCTTCCATGCCCAGGGTCTGGGCCACGCGCTCGCGGTCCAGCGGGTAGGTGGTGCCGGCCAGTGCGGCGCTGCCCAGCGGCAGCACATTGACGCGCTTGCGCACGTCGAGCATGCGCTCGGCATCGCGCTTGAACATTTCCACATAGGCCAGCAGATGGTGGGCAAAGCTCACCGGCTGGGCCACCTGCAGGTGGGTAAAGCCCGGCAGGATCACGTCGACGTTCTTCTCAGCCACTTCGACCAGGGACAGCTGCAGCTCGCCCAGCAGGCCTTCGATCAGGTCGATCTCACCGCGCAGCCACAGGCGCACGTCGGTGGCGACCTGGTCATTGCGGCTGCGGCCGGTGTGCAGGCGCTTGCCCGCGTCGCCCACCAGCTGGGTCAGGCGCGCTTCGATGTTCAGGTGCACGTCTTCCAGGTCCAGCTTCCACTCAAAGCTGCCCGCTTCGATCTCCGAGGTGATCTGCGCCATGCCCTGCTCGATGGAGGCCAGGTCCTGCTCGCCGATGATCTTCTGGGCGCAGAGCATCTGCGCGTGGGCCAGGCTGCCCTGGATGTCTGCCTGCCACAGGCGCTTGTCGAAAAACACACTGGAGGTGTAGCGCTTGACCAGATCGCTCATGGGTTCGGAGAACAGCGCCGACCAGGCTTCGGACTTGGAATCGAGCTGGTTGTGCGAAGGAGACGAAGCTTGTGGTGTAGACATGAAGGTCGCAATATTCGGGTTAAGCTGCCAGTTGCGCTGCGGAAACACAGCCTCCGGTGCTGTGCCTGAGGCCCGCCAAAGCCCTGGGCGAAAAACCAGGATTTTATCGACCCTGCACGACCATGCCAGCAACATCAACTAATCCTGCACCGCGCGAAGCCATCGTCGGCACCGCCTATGTGTTTGATGCCTGCACCGCCAGCGTGATCGGCCGCACCGTGGCCCTGGTCGAGACCGTGGTGGCGATTGCCGCCGCCTTTGGTGCCAGCGGCCTGGCCGACTGGTTCTTTCAGCTCGCCCTGCTCACCGCCGTGGTGCTGCCCGCCAGCCTGCTGTGGCTGGTGCTGGCCTGCCAGCAAAAAAAGCTGCTGCAGCGCTGCAGCACGCAGCGGCAGTACCTGGCCGGAGCCGCGCTGGGCGTGGTCTGCGGGCTCTTGGCAGCCATGCTCTACCAGTGGGCCACCCTGTCGGCGCAAACGGCCTGGCTGGCCAGCGCAGCGGCCGGGGGCTTTTTGGCGGCGATGGTGGTGGTGGGCCTGCAATGGCGCGCCCAGGCCCGCACGCCAGCGGCCACCACCGCGCGCCTGGCCGAGCTGCAGGCGCGCATCCGCCCGCACTTCCTCTTCAATGCGCTCAACAGCGCCATTGCGCTGGTGCAGGACCACCCGCAAAAAGCCGAGGCCATGCTCGAGGACCTGAGCGACTTGTTCCGCCATGCGCTGACCGAAAAGCGCGAGGCCTCGACCCTGGCCGAGGAGGTGATGCTGGCGCGCCGCTACCTGTCGATCGAGCAGATCCGCTTTGACGACCGCATGGCCGTGCGCTGGAATCTGGACTCGCGCGCCGATGCCGCCACCGTGCCGCCGCTGTTTTTGCAGCCCCTGGTGGAGAACGCCGTCAAGCACGGCATCGAGCCCAGCCATGGCCATGGCCGCATCAGCATTGCCACGCGCCGGCGGGGCAATATGGTGCAGATCCAGATCATCAACACCACGCCGCGCCCCTTTAGCGCCCCCCAGCCCGAGCGGCGCGCCGGCACCGGCACGGCCATCCTGAATGTGAAAAAGCGCCTGCGCCTGCTCTACGACCTCGAATACGACTTCAAGGCGACGAGCAAGGACGGCATCTACATGGTGCGCATCAGCATCCCTGCTTGAGCGGGTGCAACGACACGACGGCCGGTGTTGGCAGGCGGCACCGGGCTCCGCTAGCATAGCGGCCATGCGAGTATTGATTGTGGATGATGAAGCGCTGGCCCGAAGCCGGCTGCGGCGCCTGCTGGTCGAGATAACACCAGCGCCCAGCGCCGTGCACGAGGCCGCCAATGCCCCCGA
>NZ_KE148618.1:0-7691 GCF_000410635.1 Comamonas sp. B-9 | reverse complement strand
CCCGGCGGGCGCTGCCCAGCGCCTCGGCGCGGAGCGAGCCCTTTGATGTGCTGCTGCTGGACATCCATATGCCGGGGCACAGCGGCATGGAGCTGGCGCGCCAGCTGCAGCAGCAGCCCGCAGCCCCCGCCGTGGTCTTTGTCACCGCCCACCCCGAGCATGCGCTGAGCGCCTTCGAAGTCAATGCCGCCGACTACCTGACCAAGCCGGTGCGGCGCGAGCGCCTGGCCGCTGCGCTGCACAAGGTGGCCCTGGTCGCCCAGGCCCATGCGCTGCGCCAGGCGCCGGCCCAGACCGAGCCGGATGCCGAGACCGACAGCTTGCTGATCACCGACCGGGGCCGCACCGAGCGGGTGCGCCTGGCCGATGTGCTGTATTTCAAATCCGAGCTGAAGTATGTGACGGTGCGCACCGCCACCCATGCCTACCTGTGGTCGGGCAGCCTCAACGATCTGGAGACGCGCTTTGCCAAGCGCTATTTGCGCGTGCACCGCAATGCGCTGGTGGCGCCGTCTGCGATACGCTGCCTGGAAAAGGCCTGGGGCGGGGACGACAGCGACGGCTGGCAGCTGCGCCTGTTTGGCATCGAGGATGTGCTGCTGGTCTCGCGGCGCCAGCTGCCGGTGGTGCGGGCCTTGCTGGCCAACAAGGGCAGTGGCCTGCGCGCAGGCTGAGCCCTACCCTTTCGCTTCTATCTCAGTGCTTGTGCCCGTCGTGGTCGCCATGCGCATCCTGCGTGCCATGGGCCTCATGCTGCTCGGCCGTGCCGTGCGCATGGCCATGGTGGTCATGGTCGCCATGCGCCCAGGTGCTGACCGCGCTCACCACCACCATGCCGATGGCCAGCCAGACCACCTGCTGCACCGTCTGCTTGGCCGTCAGCTGGCGCTGCAGCTGCGGGATCAGATCAGCGAGGGCCACATAGATGAAACTGCTCGACGCAATGGCCAGGAAGTACGGCAGAAAATCTGCCAGTGAGCTGACCAGGAAATAGCCAACCACGCCGCCCAGCGCCGTCACCGCACCAGCGAGCGACAGCTTGAGCAAGGCCACCTTGCTCTGGCTGCGGCTGCCATTGCCCGACAGCACGACCAGGTCACCCATGTGGTGGGGCACCTCATGGGCCAGCACCGAGATGGCCGCCACAATGCCCAGCCACATATCGGCCATGAAGGCCGACGCAATCAGGATGCCGTCGCCAAAGCAGTGCACGCTGTCGCCGGTCAGCAGCGACCAGCCGCCCGCGCTGTTGTTGTGCGTGTGGCCGTGGTGGTGGTGGGCATGGCCATGCGGGCCATCGGCGTGCTCGGCATCTGCATGCTCGCCATGGGCATGGCCGCGCTCTTCGGGCAGCGCATGGCGGTGCTCATGGCCGTGGTGCCAGAGCTCCGCCTTGTCCAGCAAAAAGAAAAACACCAGCCCCAGCAGCAGCACCACAAACAGCGCCTTGGGGTTGATCTGGCTCTCGAAAGCCTCGGGCAGCAAATGCACAAAAGCGGTGGCGAGCAAGGCGCCTGCGGCCAGGCTCAGCAGGTGCTGGGCACCAAAGCGGCTGCCCTGGCTGCCAATGCCCGTGCGCATCAGCGCTGCGGCCACCCACACACTGCCCAAACCGGCAGCAAGGGTCGCCAGCACGATTGCGATCAAAGTCATGAAACCATCCTTCAGCGGGGCCGGGCTTGGCAAAAACGCCGCCAACCCGGGCCGGCCCATCGCTCATCCGCGCAGCCCCCGGGCACCCGTGCCCTCTCCAACATGCCGCGCATGGTAGCACTTTGTTGCAACGCAGTTGCATTAACCACCCAAAATCCTGTGCAGGTGACAGGACTTGGGGCGGCCCCAGTGGAACCTCTGCGACTGCGAGCACCACCCAGGATTGTGGACACCGGCGTCAGTGCGCCTTTTCCCAGTTCGGGCCAAAGCCGATCTCGGCGATCAACGGCACCTTCAGGTCGGCCACGCTGGCCATGATGGCCGGGATCTCCGTGCGCAGCCATTCCTGCTCGGCAGCGGGCAGCTCGAACACCAGTTCATCGTGCACCTGCATGATGACCAGCACCTCGGGCTTGTCTGCATCGAGCTTGGCCTGCACAGCGACCATGGCCTTCTTGATCAAATCGGCCGCCGTGCCCTGCATGGGGGCATTGATCGCAGCGCGCTCGGCCGCTTTCTTGCGCGGGCCATTGCCGCCATTGATCTCGGGTAGCACCAGGCGCCGGCCGAACACGGTCTCGACATAGCCCTGCGCATGGGCCAGCTCCACGGTCTGGTCCATATAGCGCTTGACGCCGGGGTAGCGCTGGAAGTACTTGTCGATATAGGCGGCAGCGGCCTTGGTCTCGATGCCCAGGTTCTTGGCCAGGCCAAAGCTGCTCATGCCATAGATCAGGCCAAAGTTGATGACCTTGGCATAGCGGCGCTGCTCGCTGCTGACCTGGTCCAGCGCCACGCCAAACACCTCGGCGGCGGTGGCGCGGTGCACATCCAGGCCATCGCGGAAGGCGTTGAGCAAGGCCTCGTCACCCGACAGATGCGCCATGATGCGCAGCTCGATCTGCGAGTAGTCGGCACTGGCAATCAGCTTGCCCTCGGGCGCAACAAAGGCCTCGCGGATGCGGCGGCCTTCGGCGGGGCGCACAGGAATGTTCTGCAGGTTGGGGTCGTTGCTGGACAAGCGGCCCGTCACGGCCACCGCCTGCGCATAGTGGGTGTGCACGCGGCCATCGCTGGGCAAAGCCATCTGCGCGAGTTTGTCGGTATAGGTGCCCTTGAGCTTGGACAGCGAGCGGTGCTCCAGAATCTTGGCCGGCAGCGGGTAGTCCTCGGCCAGCTTCTCCAGCACTTCCTCGTCGGTGCTGCGCGCGCCGGTGGCGGTTTTCTTCACCACGGGCAGGCCGAGCTTGTCAAAAAAGATCTCGCCGAGCTGCTTGGGGCTGCTCAGGTTGAACTGCTGGCCGGCGATCTCATAGGCCTCGGCCTCCAGCGCCAGAATGCGGCGGCCCAGGTCATTGCTCTGGCGCGCCAGCTCGGGCGCATCGATGCGCACGCCATTGCGCTCGATGCGGAACAGCGCCTCGCTGGTCTGCATCTCCAGCGCATAGATATGCGCCAGGCCCGCATTGGCTTCGATGCGCGGCCACAGCACGCGGTGCACATCCAGGGTCTGGTCCGAGTCTTCGCAGCTGTAGGCCGCTGCCTTGTCCACCGGCACCTGGGCAAACGGGATCTGGCCCTTGCCCTTGCCGCAGAGGTCTTCGTAGCTGATGCCGGTGCGGCCGGTGTGGCGCAGCGCCAGGCTGCCCAGGTTGTGGGGGCGGTCGGCTTCGAGCACATAGGACTGCAGCATGGTGTCATGCGCATAGCCCTGCACGCGGATGCCATGGTTGGCCAGCACATGCTGGTCGTATTTGACATGCTGGCCCAGCTTCTTTTTGCTGGCGTCTTCCAGCCAGGGCTTGAGCTTGGCCAGCACCAGGTCGATGGGCAGCTGCTCGGGCACATCCAGGCCTTCATGGCGCAGCGGCACGTAGGCCGCCTCACCCACCTGCACGCTGAACGAGATGCCGACGATGCGGGCCTGCATTTCGTCGAGCGAATCGGTTTCGGTGTCCAGCGCCGTCAGCTCGGCCGCCTGCAGTTTCAGCAGCCAGGCGTCCAGATCGGCCTCGGTCAGGATGGTGTGGTAGACCACATCGCGCTGCTGGGCCTCGATGGCCACCTCGGTCACGGCGGCATCGGCGCTGTCAAACAGGCCCGCCTGGCCGGACGCGCTGTCGCCCGTCGCCTTGGCGGACGCGGGGGTAGCGGCAGAGCCCAGCGCGCGCGCCAGGCCCTTGAAGCCATATTGCTCGTAGAACGGCACCAAGGCCACGGCATCGGGCTCGCCCAGGGTAATGCCATCGAAGGCAGGCAGGCCCTGGATATAGTCGTCCAGCGCGCAATCGGTCTTCATCGTCACCAACTGGCGGCTGAGCGCCAGCTGGCCGCTGGCGATCGCATCGCGCAGGTTCTGGCCGGCAACGCCCTTGATCGTGTCGGCCTTGGCAATCAGCTCATCGAGCGAGCCGTGCTCCTCCAGCCACTTGGCGGCGGTCTTGGGGCCCACCTTGCTGACGCCGGGCACGTTGTCCACCGTATCGCCCACCAGGGCCTGGTACTCCACCATCTGCGAGGGCGGCACGCCAAACTCGGCAGTGACGCCGGCGACATCGCGGCGCTTGCCGTTCATCGTGTCGATGATGGTCACATGCTCGTTGACCAGCTGGCTCAAATCCTTGTCGCCGCTGGAGACGATGACCTGGATGCCCTGCTGCGAGGCCATCTGGGCCAGGGTGGCAATGACATCGTCGGCCTCGACGCCGGGCACGGCCAGGATCTTCCAGCCCAGCAGCTGCACCACCTCGTGGATCGGGGCGATCTGCGAGCGCAGGTCGTCGGGCATCGGCGAGCGCGTGGCCTTGTACTCAGTGTAGAGATCGTCGCGAAAGGTCGGGCCGCTGGCATCGAAAACACAGACGGCGTAGTCGGCCTGTATGTCTTTACGCAACGCCTGCATCATATTGACCATGCCGCGGATGGCGCCGGTGGCCGGGCTGGCAGGATCGCCGGGAACCGCACGAAGATCGGGCATGGCATGGTAGGCACGGTACAGATAGCTGGAACCGTCCACCAGCACTAAAGTAGGAGGATTACGCATATTGACATTGTGCCCGGTACGCAAACACCGGGCGACAACTTACAATTGGCCCATGCGCGCAATTACCACTTCTTTCATCGCCCAGGCCCTGGCACTGGTGCTGGCAGCCCCTGCGCTGGCCCAGCAACCCGCAGTTCCTGCCGAGCCGCCTGCGGCGCAACCCGCTGCACAGCCAGCGGCCCCTGCCGACGCAGCGCCTGCCAACGACAAGTACAACCAGAAGGCCGAATACATCCGGGTGGAAGACGCGGGCAGCCGCATCGACGAGGTGCGCATTGGCGGCCAGACCCAGAGCATCCATGTGCAGCCCAAGATGGGCAATATGCCTGGCTACGAGGTCAAGCCCACCGACGGCGCCCGCGCCCGCCCTGACGGCTTTGGCGACACCCAAAGCAAGAAGCGCGTCTGGAATATCGGCAATTTCTGAGCGCGATACCAGAGCGAATAGCCCAGCGCCGCGCAGGCTTGCGATAATCGCCCCTTTGCACCCGCCGCTTTGCGGGCCAGGCCAGCCACAGAGGCTGGCCTTGTTTTTGTAGTGACGATATACATCCATGGCTGTTTTCACCGAAGTATCCGACAAGGCTGCCAAGGCCTTGCTCAAGCGTGTCCCACTGGGCGATTTCGTCTCGTTGCGCGGTATTGAAGGCGGTATTGAAAACACCAACTACTTTCTGACCACCAGCCAGGGCGAGTATGTGCTGACCCTGTTCGAGCGCCTGCGCGCCGACCAGCTGCCGTTCTATCTGTACCTGATGAAGCACCTGGCCAAGGCCGGCGTGCCCGTGCCCGAGCCCCAGGCCGATGGCAAGACCGGCGACATCCTGCTGCAGGTCGAGGGCAAGCCCGCTGCCATCGTTGGCAAGCTGCCCGGCAAGAGCCAGCTGGCGCCCCAGGCGGCGCATTGCCAATCGCTGGGCGAGGTGCTGGCCAGAATGCACCAGGCCGCCCTCGACTACCCGCGCCAGCAGCCCAATCTGCGTGGCCTGCCCTGGTGGAACGAGACCGTGCCGGTGGTGCTGCCCTACCTGGACAGCGCCACTGCCGAGCTGCTGCGCAGCGAACTGGCCTACCAGAACCATGTGGCGCAAAGCTCGGTCTATACCGCGCTGCCGCACGGCCCGGTGCATGCCGATCTGTTCCGCGACAATGCGATGTTCGAGGGCGAGACGCTGACCGGCATCTTTGACTTCTATTTCGCCGGTGTCGATACCTGGCTGTTCGACATTGCCGTGGTCATCAACGACTGGTGCATCGACCTGGCCACCGGCGCCATCGACCTGGCACGTGCCGATGCGCTGCTGGCCGCCTACCAGGCCGTGCGCCCGCTGCAGGCCTGCGAGCGCGAACTGCTCAACGCCATGCTGCGCGCTGGCGCGCTGCGCTTTTGGATCTCGCGCCTGTGGGACTTCTACCTGCCGCGCGAAGCCTCGCTGCTCAAGCCGCACGACCCGACCCATTTCGAGCGCGTGCTGCGCGAGCGCCTGGCCACGCCTTACCAGCTGAAATAAGCGACCTGTTCAAAGCAACCCAGGGCGCGCCCGCGCGCACCATGCCCATATGGGTGCCTGCCCCTTGGGCGCATGGGTTACAGTGCGCCATCCCCTTTGATTTTTTTATCGCTGCAGCCCACGCTGCAGCGCGCTGGTGCATGAAACTTCGTATCGCCACTGCCCGCCAGGGTGTGACCTGGGTGCAAGACGGCTTCAAAACCTTCAAGACACAGGCCCTGGCCCTCACTTCGCTGTTCTTTCTGTCGATGATGGTGATGTCCCTGATCGGCGCCATCCCGATTGCCGGCACCTTTATCGCGCTGGCGCTGCTGCCGGTCTCCACCCTGTGCATGATGATTGGCGCCGCGTTGACGGCCCAGGGCACGCGCCCGACCTTGCCGGTGGTGCTGGCTGCGCTGCGTGTCGACAAGGAGCGGCGCAACTCCTTTGTCGTGCTGGGCGTGTTCTATGCGCTATCCTTTCTGCTGGTGCTGGGCTTTTCGGCGCTGTTCGACGGCGGCCAGTTCGCCCGCCTCAACCTGATGGGCGGCGAGATCACGCGTGAGATCGTTGAGCAACCGGCCTTCCAGCAGGCCATGTTCGCCACCATGCTGCTGTACATTCCGCTGTCGTTGCTGTTCTGGCATGCGCCTGGCCTCATTTACTGGCACCGCGTTCCCGCCATCAAGGCGGTGTTCTTCAGCCTGATCGCCTGCAGCCGCAATATCGGCGCCTTCACGATGTTTGGTCTGGCCTGGATGGCTGTCGGCATCGGTTTTGGCATCGCCATGGCCTTGCTGTCTGCGCTGCTGGGCACCTTGCTGGGCGCCTGGGCAGCAGCGGCGATTGCCATTGCCGGCTCGCTGATGCTGGCCACGATGTTCCTGACCTCGGTAGTGTTCAGCTTTCGTGACTGCTTTGAAGCGCCGGAGCAGACTGACAGCGTCGCGCTCTAAGCCCTACCCGCTCACCCCAGCCCGGTCTGTGTCCCACAGCCCGGGCTTTTTTCATCGCTGCGGGCCTTCGCCATGGTGCAGGCGGTGCAGCTGCGCGCGGTCTTCCAGGCTGGACAGCACCAGCGCAAACACAATGCCCAGCGCCGCACCCAGCACGGTGTCGAGTACCCGCTCCAGTGGCATGGCCAAAGGCGCCAGCGGCGATGAGGCCAGATGCGTCATCAGCAAGGCCATGGGCGTGACCGTGATCTGGCCCAGGGCGTAGTTGTAGCCAATGCTCACCTCGGTGATGAACTGCAGCGCGACGATGGCTGCGGCAATCCACCAAAACGATGGCTCCAGCGACAAAATCAGACCGGCGACCAGCGCGCCCAGCATCGTGCCCACCATGCGCTGCAGCGCCCGGTTCATCGTGATGTGCAGATGGCTGCCCTGCATCACCGCGGTGGCGCCAATCGCCGCCCAGGCCGGATGCTGCCAGCCCGCCGCCTGGGCCACCCAGGCGGCCAGGCCAGCACCGAGCACAATGCGGCCGGCGGCGGCCAG
>NZ_KE148617.1:1479-22836 GCF_000410635.1 Comamonas sp. B-9 | reverse complement strand
GTCCGCGCCCAGGGCTGGGTGGCCTTGCGCGATGGCCCGCCGCTGGGCACGCGCCTGGCCTTGGGCGGCGGTGCCTTTGTGCTGGAGGGGGACCGGGTGCAGATCAACGACGCAGCCAAGCCAGCGGCCGAGCCCGTCAGGCCGGAAGCGGCACCTGCGCCTGCGCCTGCTGCTGCGGCTGGAGGCCAGCGATGAAGCTGCGTATCTCCGCCTGGTCCATCCAGAACCCCATCCCCGTGGTGGTGCTGTTCATCGCTATTCTGGTGGCCGGGTTGATGGCCTACCGGGTCATGCCGATCAAGCTCTACCCGGATGTGTCCTTTCCCATCGTGCAGGTGGCAGTCGCCTTGCCCAGCGCGGCGGCCACCGAGGTGGAAACCCAGGTCACCCGCGTGGTGGAAGACGGGGTGGCCAATGTGGCCCGCGTCAAGCATGTGATCTCGACCGTCACCCAGGGCATGTCGCTGACCTTGGTGGAGTTCGAGATCGGGCTGGAGCCCCAGCGGGCTGTCGACGAGGTGCGGGCGGCCATTGACCGCGTGCGCGCCAACCTGCCGGCCAGCATCGAGCCGCCGATTGTCGAGCGCCTCGATTTTGATGCCATGCCCTTGCTGACCTATGCAGTCTCCGCCCCGGGCATGGACGATGTGGAACTGAACTGGTTCATTGAGGATGTGGTGGCGCGCAAGCTGGTGGCGCTGCCAGGCGTGGGGCAGGTGACCCAGGTGGGCGGTGTGGCGCGCGACATCACCGTGACCCTGGACCCCGCCAAGCTGCAGGCGCTGGGCCTGACGGCCGTGGCCGTGAACGATGCGCTGCGCGCCCACAACCTGGATGCATCGGGCGGCCGCACGCAGATTGGTGCGCAGGAGCAGCAGGTGCGTATCCTCGCTGCCGCCCCATCGGTGCAGGAGCTCGAGCAGCTGGTGATTGCCACGCGCGACGGCCGCCATCTGCGCCTGGGTGATGTGGCCACCGTAGCCAGTGGGGCCAGCGACCGGCGCGGCTTTGCGGCCTTGAATGGCGATGCGGTGGTCGGTTTTCAGGTGATGAAGACCAAGGCCGCGTCCGACGTGGATGTGGAGACGGCGGTGGCCAAGGCGGTGGCGGCGCTGGCCAAGGAGCAGCCCGGGGTGTCGTACCAGCTGGTGTCATCGGGCGCCAAGAACACACGCGAGAGCTTTGATGCCACGGTGGCGACCTTGCTCGAAGGCATGCTGCTGGCGGCGGTCGTCGTGTTCATGTTCCTGCGCGACTGGCGCGCGACCCTCATTGCGGCGGTGGCCATGCCGATCTCGCTGGTCCCCACGTTTGCGGTGATCCATTGGCTCGGCTATTCGCTCAATATGCTGTCCCTGCTGGCCTTGACCTTGGTGATCGGCGTGCTGGTCGATGACGCCATCGTCGAGGTGGAGAACATCCAAAAGCGGGTGCAGGCCGGCGCCTCGCCCTGGCGCGCCTCGATGGAAGGGGCGGACGCGATTGGCCTGGCGGTGGTGGCCACCACCTTGGCCATTGCCGTGGTGTTTTTGCCGGTCGCCTTTATGGGTGGCTATGCCGGGCCGTACTTCCGCGAGTTCGGGGTGACGGTGGCCGTGTCGGTGATGTTCTCGCTCTTGGTGGCGCGCCTGTTGTCGCCGCTGATGTGCGCCTATTTGCTCAAGCCCTCGGCGCAGCCCCATCCGCACAAGCCTTTTACCGGCCGCTACCGCCGGCTGCTGGAGTGGACGCTGGCGCACCGCTGGTGGTCGCTGGCGGCGGGGGTGCTGATTTTTGTCGGCTCGCTGATGCTGGCCTCGCTGCTGCCCTCCGGCTTTGCGCCCAAGGGCGATGGCGGCACGGTGCAGATCAACCTGCAAGGCGCGCCGGGCGCGACCACCGAGGACATGCGCGCATCGGTTGCCAGCCTGACCCGTTTGCTGCGCCAGCAAGGCGATGTGCAGGATGTGTTTGTCAGCGTGGGCAGCAGCCAGCGTGATGGCGACCCACGCAAGGGCAGCGTGATTGTGCAGCTCAAATCACCGCGCTCGATGACGACCAAGGCCTTCCAGGACCATCTGCGCCCCCTGCTGCTGCAGGTGCCCGATGTACGGCTGAGCTACAGCGAAAGCGAGGGCGGCGGCACGCAGAACCTGCAGGTGATCCTGGGTGGCCATGATGGCGAGCTGCTGCGGCGCACGGCCGCAGACGCCGAGCGTGAGCTGCGCGGCCTGCCGATGCTGGCCAATGTGCACCAGGTGGCGCCCAACCCGGGCCCCGAGCTGGTGATACGGCTCAAGCCCGATGCGGCCGCGCGCCTGGGTGTGACCCCCGATGTGGTCGCCGAGGTGGCGCGTATGGCCAGCCTGGGGGACCTGGATGCGACCGCCTCCAAGTTCAACACCGGGCGCCAGCGGCTGGCCGTGCGCGTGCGGC
Source organism: Comamonas sp. B-9 (assembly GCF_000410635.1). Classification (NCBI taxonomy): domain Bacteria; kingdom Pseudomonadati; phylum Pseudomonadota; class Betaproteobacteria; order Burkholderiales; family Comamonadaceae; genus Comamonas; species Comamonas sp. B-9. The sequence goes on along the minus strand of NZ_KE148617.1, from coordinate 20,421 downwards.
TGCCCCAGGGTGCCTTGCGGGATCTGGACAGTATTGGCGCGCTGCGCGTGCCCACGGGGCAGGGTGGCACGGTGCCGTTGTCGGCGGTGGCGGATATGCATTTCCAGGTGGGCGAATCCCACATCGACCGCTTTGACCGCGAGCGCCGCATCACCTTGGAGGCGGAGGTCCATGGCGTGTCGCTGGGCCAGGCCAATGCGGCCGTGGATGCGCTGCCCTTCCTGAAAAACCTGCCCGAGGGCGTATCGCGGCCGCTCTATGGCGATGCCGAAGGCATGCAGGAGCTGTTTGCCAGCTTTGGCCTGGCCATCATGGCGGGGGTGGGGCTGATCTTTGGCGTGCTGATCCTGCTGTTCCGCAGCTTTGTCAAACCGGTGGTCATTCTGGCCGCGCTGCCGCTGTCGCTGGCCGGCGCCTTTTTGGCCTTGCTGGCAACAGGCGGGGAGCTGAACCTGCCGGTGCTGATTGGCCTGCTGATGCTGATGGGCCTGGCGGCGAAGAACTCGATCTTGCTGGTCGAGCATGCGGTGGAGGCCGAGCGCATGGGCAAGAGCCAGACCGAGGCCTTGCTGGAAGCCGCCCATGAACGCACCCGGCCGATCATCATGACAACGATTGCGATGGCCATGGGCATGCTGCCTACCGCGCTGGGCGTGAGCAGCGGCTCGGAGTTTCGCCAGCCGCTGGCCGTCGCCGTCATCGGCGGGCTGGTGTCATCCACCGCCTTGTCGCTGGTGCTGGTGCCGGTGGTCTATGCGGTGATGGACGATCTGGAAAACTGGCTGCGGCCCAAACTGGCCCGCTGGGTGACCTTGCCCAGTGCCCAGGATCAGCGGGAGACGACGCTACAGGGCCATCAATAAGTGTCGCTGCCGTGCGGCCCCCGGCGCAGCGGTTGCGCCGGGCAACAAAAAGCCCGCTGGGGTCAGTTCAGGTCCAGCGGGCTGCGTTTCACAAGCCGGTTTCCTTCCAATTCGGAACGGTGATGGGACTGGTGAGTTGGTCAATTTTGGCGTCGATCAGCATCATCTTGGCGTGCTCGGGCGTACCTTCCTGTGGGTTCTGCATCAAAAGACTGGCACCTTCGGCTTTGAGCTGTTCCAGGTAATCGTCTTTGACAGCATCCTCCTGCTTTCGTTGCGACACGGCATACCTTCCTGTCAGGGCCACATGGACGGGCTCCAACGCGGATAGCTTAGTACGAAAGCAAGATTTGTTCTATAGAAGCATTGCAGTATTCGATGATGTTACAAGTTGAATCATTTGACACGGCCATAGGTGTTTTCGCGCTGCCGTAGCGGGCCAATGCAGCGCTGAAACGGCTTAACCGGCTGGGTGTTTGCTGCCCTTGGGGCGGCCATCGGGGGCCCGCGCATCGGTGTCGACCAGGCCGCGCTTCAAATCCGCATGGGCTTGTTCCATCTCCGGCGAGGGCTGCTGGCTGGTCTCGCCGACGGACTGGTCCTTTTCATGGGGCATCTTGGCCTGCGAGCCGGAGTCATGGGGCTGCTGCTTGCGGGTGGTGTCCACATTTGTCTTGTCGCTGGCAGGCGGGTTGGTGGTGGGTGGGGTTTGGTCTGGCATAGGTCCTCCAGGGTTCATCGGGCTCAGTGGCCATCGTGACCTGGGCGGCCAGCATTGCGTGTAGGAAAAGCGGGAGCAGCGCTTGTGCGCCAAAGCAGGGTTTTGCACTGCTGCTGCCGCTACCAAGACCTTTGCACGCCGACGCGGGCGGCTTTCCTACATGGCGCTGCTGGGTCTTTCTATAAGGTATGAGGCAGAGCACATTTTGGGCTTGGGTACAAGAAAGGAAAGAACATGTTTTTCAAGAAGCGACAAGTCAGCCTCTCCGATGTGAAGGGGGATGTGGACCAGCTGGTGGGCGATGTGCGCGCACTGCTGTCGGTCAAGGAGCTCGATGCGATCCCCGAGATCAAGCGCATCCGTGAGCGCATGGACGAAGGCATGGGCTTGGCCCGCGATTCCGCAGCCCGCGCCATTGCACAAACCAAGCACACCGCCGCCTGCACCGACAAATATGCGCATGACGAGCCCTGGCACATTGCCGGTGCCGCGCTGGCCATTGGTGTGGTGCTGGGCTACGCCGCCTGCCGCCGCTGATGGCAGCTGAAGGGGCAGGCCGTGCCGGCCCCTGGTGAACGCTGAAAACCTGCGCTGACCGCTTCTGGTCAGCGCAGTTTTTTTGCGCTCTGCCCACCGGCAGCGCGCCGTGCGGCTTCAACGCCCCGGGTTGGCGAGGGGCATTGCACTGCCTGCGGGCGCCAGCGGGGTCAAGGGCTGGTCGGTGGAAGTGGCCGGGGGCGCTTCCACACGTTTGACCTGGGCATCCTGCACGGCCTTGCGGTAGGCGGCCTCGGCATCCTTTTTGCAGACGCCGACGGCATCACCGCGCATCTCATTGCAGCGCTCGTTGGCAACGCGGTAGTCCGCCTCGGCTCTGGCCACGCGCACCTGGTAGCTGTGACCGGCATCGCCCAGCAGCTTGGCATCGCGCTCGGCCTGGGCCACGCGCTGGCTGCCTTTGGCATCCTCTATGCAGATATCTCTGTCGTGGCCCTGCAGCGTCTGGCAATGGGCCATGGCCGTGCTGTACTGGGCCGCAATGCGCTCTGTTTCTGCACGTATTTCCTCATCGCTCATCGCATAGGCGGTGGCGGCGATATACAGGCTCGCCAGCGCGGCGGCCGCTTTCCTAGAAACTTTGGGGGTAGCTCTCTTAATCAGCATGCCCCATGCTAGGACAGGGGCAGGCAAAGTCCTGACAGCAGCCGATGCCATCTGCCGTAGGACGAGGCGCGCCTGTCCGGCTACCCAGGCGGCAGAAGATATGCCAGCCGGTTATAGCTGCTAGCTGGCTGCGCCCGTGGCTCATTGCCGTGTCTGTCCGCAGAATGGATGGCAACAGAACACGGGGAGCACTCCATGCCCACAGCGATTCCTTGCCTGCTGATGCGGGGCGGCACCTCCAAGGGGCCGTTCTTCAACGCCGCCCATTTGCCCCAGGATGTGGCCACACGCGACCGGGTGCTGCTCGCGGCGATGGGCTCGCCCGACCGCCGCCAGATCGACGGCATCGGCGGCGGGCATCCGCTGACCAGCAAGATCGGCATTGTCAGCCGCTCGGCGCAAGCGGGGGTGGACCTGGAGTTTCTGTTTGCCCAGGTGCAGCCTGAAATGGACTCGGTCGACACCCGGCCCAACTGCGGCAATATGCTGGCTGCGGCGGTTCCCTTTGCGCTGGCCACCGGCATGCTCCAGGCCCAAGGTGAGCGTGCCAGCTTTCGCGTATGGGCCCGCAACACCGGCATGCTGGCCGATATCACGCTGCCGCTGTCAGCCGGCCAGCTGGCCGATGGCGGAGACGCCCACATCGATGGCGTGCCAGGCCGTGCTGCGCCGATCGAGATCTGTTTTCGGGAAACGGCGGGATCGGTCTGCAAGAGCCTGCTGCCCACCGGCAAGGCGCGCGATCGCATGACGGTGGCCGCAGAGGGTTTTGCGCCTTTCAGCGTGGAGGTGACCTGCATCGACAACGGCATGCCGCTGGTCCTGGTCCAAGCCGCAGATATGGGTGCAAGCGGCTATGAGACGGCCGCAGAGATCGATGCCAACCAGAATCTTCGGCGCCGGATGGAGGCGCTGCGCCTGCAGGCTGCGCAGGCCATGGGCCTGGGTGATGTCTCTGCCAAAAACTACCCCAAGATGACCCTGGTGGCGCCGCCCCGGCATGGCGGCGCGATCAGCACGCGCTGCCTGATCCCCCATGTCTGCCACGAAAGCATTGGCGTGCTGGCCGCCGTCACGGTCGGCACAGCGGTGCAGCTGCCAGGCACCGTCTGCGAGGGATTGGCCCGGCGGGCCAGCGGCGTTGATGCCGACACGCTCGCGATCGAGCACCCTTCGGGCGTGCTGAGCGTCAAGCTCAAGCCGGGCGCGGGTCAGGGCGATGCGCCGCCCCAGGTCGCCTTGTTGCGCACAGCAAGGGTGCTGATGCGCGGTGAGGTGGTGGTGCCCCGCGCCATCTGGGCAGGGCCCGCGTGATGCTGCGCGGCACCCAGCCAGGCTGCGTGGCGAGCGCTGGCCACGAGGAAAAACAGGGAGGAGCACGGCATGATTATTGATGTGCATGGACATTACACAACGGCACCTGCTGCCTTGGGCCAGTGGCGTGACCTGCAGATGGCCGGCCTCAAGGACCCGCGCCGGACGCCTCGGGCCGCCGATTTGCGTATCAGCGATGACGAGATCCGCGAAACCATTGAGAGCAACCAGCTCAAGCTGATGCGCCAGCGGGGGCTGGACATGACGATTTTCAGCCCGCGCGCCAGCTTCATGGCCCACCATGTCGGCGATTTCGAGACATCGAGCGCCTGGGCCGAGGTCTGCAACGAACTGTGCTTTCGCGTCAGCGAGCTGTTCCCCGACCACTTTGTGCCAGCTGCGATGCTGCCGCAGTCCCCGGGTGTCGATCCGCGCAGCTGCATCACCGAGCTGGTCCGTTGCGTGGAGCAATACGGCAATGTGGCGATCAACCTCAACCCCGATCCCTCTGGTGGACACTGGACGGCACCGCCGCTGTCCGACCGCTTCTGGTACCCCATCTACGAAAAGATGGTCGAGTACGACATCCCCGCGATGGTGCATGTCTCCACCAGCTGCAATGCCTGCTTTCACACCACCGGCGCGCACTACCTCAATGCCGATACCACGGCCTTCATGCAGTGCCTCGACAGTGCGCTGTTCACGGACTTTCCCACGCTGCGCCTGCTCATTCCCCATGGGGGCGGTGCCGTGCCTTACCACTGGGGGCGCTTCCGGGGCCTGGCGCAGGCGCTGGGCAAGCCCCTGCTCGAGGAGCACCTGCTCCACAACCTGTTTTTTGACACCTGTGTCTACCACCAGGCCGGCATCGACTTGCTGACCCGGGTGCTGCCGGCCAAAAACATTCTGTTTGCCAGCGAGATGGTCGGGGCGGTGCGCGGCATCGATCCGCAAACCGGCCACCACTATGACGACACCCGGCGCTATATCGAGGCCACACCGCATCTCGATGACGAAGGCCGGCACAAGGTCTACGAAGGCAATGCGCGGCGCGTGTTTCCACGCCTCGATGCCGTGCTTCGCAGCCGGGGGCTGTAACGCGCCCGCCACCCACCATCCATCACCCATCCACAAGGAACCTGCAATGTATGAACTCGGGGTTGTTTACCGCCATATCCAGCGCGCCGACCGTGCCGCTGCCGATGGCCTGGCCCCTCTGGGCTCGGCCACGGTGCACGAGGCCATGGGCCGTGTCGGCCTGCTGCAGCCAGCGCTGCGCCCGATTGCTGCGGGCCAGTGTGTCTCTGGCACGGCAGTGACGGTGCTGCTCCAGCCCGGCGACAACTGGATGCTGCATGTGGCGGCAGAACAGATCCAGCCCGGTGACATCGTCGTGGCGGCCGTGACCTCGCCATGCAGCGATGGCTATTTTGGCGACCTGCTGGCCACCAGCTTCCAGGCCCGTGGTGCTCGGGCGCTGGTCATCGATGCGGGCGTGCGCGATACGAAGACCTTGCAGGAGATGGGGTTCCCGGTCTGGAGCCGGGCCGTCTCGTCCAGGGGCACGATCAAGGCGACGCTGGGCTCGGTCAACATCCCGGTCGTCTGCGCCGGCATGTGGGTTACCCCGGGCGATGTGATCGTGGCCGATGACGATGGGGTGGTCTGTGTGCCTGCGGCCATCGCGGCTGCCACCTGGGAGACCGCGCTGGACCGCGAGCGTTTTGAGACGGCCAAACGTGCCCAGCTGGCCGCTGGCGTGCTGGGGCTGGATCTCTACCAGATGCGTGCCCCGCTGGCCAAATCCGGCCTGCGCTATATCGACTAAAGGGGTTGCATCATGTCCTTGTCTGTCAAAACCCCCGGCTGGCTGGATTGGCATCCCTGGCCCGCAAAGCCTGTGCTGCAGTTGCCCGATGGTGCCGTGGATGTGCACTGCCATGTGTTTGGGCCGGCCGCGGAGTTCCCCTTTGCCGCTGAGCGCAAATACACCCCCTGTGATGCGAGCAAGCAGCAGCTGTTTGCATTGCGTGACCACCTGGGCTTTTCGCGCAATGTGATTGTGCAAGCCACCTGCCACGGTGCGGACAACCGGGCCATGGTCGATGCCTGCAAGGCATCCGGCGGCAAGGCGCGGGGGGTGGCCACGGTGCGGCGCAGCATCACCGACCAGGAGCTGCAGGCGCTGCACCTGGCCGGCGTGCGGGGCGTGCGCTTTAACTTTGTCAAGCGCCTGGTGGATGTGACCCCGCAGGATGAACTCCAGGAAATCGCCGAGCGCATCGCCGCTTGGGGCTGGCATGTGGTGGTCTATTTTGAAGCGCAGGACCTGCCTGAGCTGTGGCCATTCCTGCGCCGCCTGCCCACCCCCGTCGTGGTGGACCACATGGGGCGCCCCGATGTCGGCCAGCCCGCCGATGGGCCCGAGTTCAGCATGTTTTTGCAGCGGATGCAGGAGAGCGACAAGCTCTGGTGCAAGGTCAGCTGCCCCGAGCGCCTGTCGCTGACGGGGCCGCAGGCGCTGCGTGGCGAGCGCCGCGCCTACCAGGATGTGGTGCCATTTGCGCGCCGGGTGGTCGAGGCCTTTCCCAGCCGTGTGCTTTGGGGCACCGATTGGCCCCATCCCAATCTGAAGGGCCATATGCCCGATGACGGCTTGCTGGTGGATTTCATCGCCCAGATCGCCCCCACGCCAGAGCTGCGCCACCAATTGCTGGTGGACAACCCGATGCGTCTGTATTGGCCCGAGGAGGCATGAGCCCACGGGAGGTTTCCACGCGGATCCGCCCAGCGGGCCGCAGGCCAGGACCCTATAACAAACTTGGAAAGAAAAAATATGGCTTTAGAAAAACCCTATCTTGATGTGCCTGGCACCGTGGTGTTTGACGCCGACCAGTCACGCAAGGGCTATTGGCTCAACCAGTTTTGCATGTCCTTGATGCAAGCGGACAACCGCAGGCGCTTCAAAGCCGATGAGCGGGCCTACCTGGACGGCTGGGATATGACCGAGGAGCAAAAGCAGGCCGTGCTGGCCCGTGACCTGAACTGGTGCATACGCACCGGCGGCAATATCTATTTTCTCGCCAAGATCGGGGCCACCGATGGCAAGAGCTTTCAGCAGATGGCCGGCTCAATGACGGGCATGAGCGAGGAGGCTTACCGCGCAATGATGATCGCCGGTGGTCGCTCGGTAGAGGGCTGCCGCTTTGTCAATGAGGCGGCAGCGGCGCCGGCGCAGCCCGCCGGCGGCATCACCGGCAAGGGAGGGATCTGATATGGCCCGCATCAGCGCAGCGGTCTTCACCTCGCATGTGCCCGCCATTGGCGTCGCGATGGACCAGGGCCTGACCCAGCAGGCCTACTGGCAGCCGCTTTTTCAAGGCTATGAATATTCGCGCCGGTGGATGCGCGAGAACCCGCCCGATGTCATATTTCTGGTCTACAACGACCATGCAACGGCCTTCAGCCTGGACCTGATCCCCACCTTTGCCATCGGCACGGGCGCAGCCTACTCGCCAGCCGATGAAGGCTGGGGACCGCGGCCGGTGCCCCAGGTGGTCGGCCATCCTGAGCTGGCCTCGCATATCGCGCAGTCGGTGATCCAGCAGGACTTTGACCTGACCATCGTCAACAAGATGGAGGTGGACCATGGGCTCACCGTGCCCTTGTCCCTGATGTGCGGGGAGCAGCCCGCCGATGGCGGTGCCTGGCCTTGCCCGGTGATTCCGTTTGCCGTCAATGTGGTGCAGTACCCCGTCCCTTCAGGCCAGCGCTGCTTCAGCCTGGGCAATGCGATCCGCAAAGCGGTGGAAACCTTTGACGCCGACCTCAATGTGCAGATCTGGGGCACCGGTGGCATGAGCCACCAGCTGCAAGGCGCGCGCGCGGGTTTGATCAACCAGGAATGGGACAACTGCTTCCTGGACCAGCTGATCCACAATCCCGCCAGTTTGGCCAAGGTGCCCCATATCGACTATGTGCGGGAGGCGGGCTCCGAGGGCATTGAGCTGGTCATGTGGCTGATTGCCCGTGGCGCGATGGCCGATGTGGCCGATCCCGCAAGGCGGCCCAGCGTCAAGCACCGCTTCTACCACGTGCCGGCCTCCAACACCGCCGTGGGTCACCTGATTTTGGAGAACGGTTGAGAGGCCGCCATGTTTCTGACTTTCGCTATCCATCGCCCGGCTGCCAGCCCGGGCACTCCCACACCCTGGAGGACACCATGACACTTCGCCCCCTCAACGTGGCGCTTGCAGGCGCAGGCGCCTTTGGTCTCAAACACCTGGAAGGTATTGCGCTGATCCCCGGTGTGCAGGTCGTCTCGCTGGTCGACCCCGATCTGTCCAAAGCCCGCCAGGTGGCCGAGCACCATGCCATTGGGCATGTGGCCACCAACTTGCAAGACAGCCTGGCGCGGCCGGACGTGGACGCGGTGATTCTGTGCACGCCCACGCAGCTGCATGCCAGCCAGGCGCGCCAGTGCTTGCTGGCAGGCAAGCACGTGCAGGTCGAGATTCCGCTGGCCGACCGGCTGGAGGACGCGCTGGCGCTGGCCGAGCTGCAAAAATCCAGTGGGCTGGTGGCGATGTGTGGCCATACCCGCCGCTTCAACCCCAGCCACCAATGGATCCAGCAAAAGGTGCAGGCGGGCAGCTTCCGGCTGCAGCAAATGGATGTGCAGACCCACTTTTTCCGCCGCAGCAATATGAACGCCTTGGGCCAGCCGCGCAGCTGGACCGACCATCTGCTCTGGCACCATGCGGCGCACACGGTCGATTTGTTCGCCCACCAGGCGGGCAGTCCCATCGTGCAATCCCATGCCGTGCAAGGGCCTGTGCACCCCGAGCTGGGCATTGCCATGGACATGGGCATCGTGCTCAAGGCGGCCAATGGCGCCCTGTGCACGCTGAGCCTGTCTTTCAACAACGATGGCCCACTGGGCACCTTCTTTCGCTATATCGGCGACACGGGCACCTATGTGGCCCGCTACGACGAGCTGCTCGATGGCCGGGGTGAGGCCATCGACGTCTCGCGGGTGGACGTGTCGATGAATGGCATCGAGCTGCAGGACCGCGAGTTTTTCGCCGCGATCCGCGAGGGCCGACAGCCCCGCTCCAGCATCGCCCAGGTGTTGCCCTGCTACCAGGTTTTGCATGCTTTGGAGCAGCAGCTGCAGTAATATCGGCCCGACCAGTCGTGAACCGCCTGCACTCCTTATCGCAGGCGGTTTTGGTTTTTCAGGAGAGATGATGAGCGAACGCCTTATTGGCCCCTTCCAGGTCGGCCCTGTCGCCCTGGGTTGCATGAACCTGAGCCATGCCTATGGCCACCCGGCCACGCAGGCGCAGGCCCAGGCGCTGCTGCATGCAGCGCTGGATGCAGGCGTCACCTTGTTTGATACTGCAGCACTCTATGGCTTTGGCGCCAATGAAGCGCTGGTCGGGCCGGTGCTCAAGCCGCACCGCCACCGCATCACCTTGGCGAGCAAGTGCGGCATGGCGGGTGTGCGCGGCGACGATGGCGTGATGCGCCGTGTGATTGATGGCCATCCCAAGACCTTGCGTCGCCATTGCGAAGACAGCCTGCAGCGGCTGGGCACCGATGTCATTGACCTGTACTACCTGCACCGCTGGGACCGGCGGGTGCCGATCGAAGAATCGGTGGGCGCGATGTCGCGTCTGGTGGAAGAGGGCAAGGTGCGGGCGCTGGGGCTGTCCGAGGTCGGGGCAGAGATGCTGCGGCGCGCCCATGCCACCCACCCGATTGCGGCCTTGCAAAGCGAGTATTCGCTGTGGTCACGCAATGCCGAGTTGGGAAGCTTGCAGGCCTGCCGCGAGCTGGGCATTGCCTATGTGGCCTTCAGCCCGATGGGCCGGGCTTTCCTGTCGGGCAAATTGCCTGCTGGCACCCAATGGGTGCCGGGCGATATCCGTGCGGGCATGCCCCGTTTTCAGCCCGAGGCCTATGCCAAGAACCTGCGGCTGCTGGCACCCATGCAGGCGATTGCCGAGCGCGCGGACTGCAGTCTGGCTGAGCTCGCCATTGCCTGGGTGCTGCACCAGGGCGAGCATGTGGTTGCGCTGCCCGGCACCACCGACATCGCCCATTTGCATGAAAATCTGCGCGGTGGCAGCGTGCGCCTGGATGCTGGCTTGCTGGCCGAGCTCGATGCCTTGTTTGCACCGCAGGCCATCGAGGGCGAGCGCTATGCACCAGCTTCGCAGCGCGAAGTGGATACCGAAAAGTTTGCCTTCGAGCAGGGCTGATGCCAGGCTGACAGGGCGCTTGGGGCGCTGTGCAAAACGGGGAGCGGATCTCGCTAACTCCCCGTTCTGCTGTCCTGAGCGGCCTGCCCAGCCCGCGCGGCGGCGCTAGACCGTCAGGTAGCCGCCATCGACGGGAATCACGGCGCCGTTGACAAACGATGCCGCTGGGGAGCACAGAAACCCGATCACCGCGGCCACCTCGGACGCATGGCCCCAGCGCTGCATGGGGGTGCGAGCAAGGATGCCTGCCGAGGCCTTGGGGTCGGCCATCAGGCCTTCGCTCAAGGGGGTGGCAATCCAGCCGGGAGCGACCGCATTGACACGCACGCCCTCATGCGCCCAGGTTTGGGCCAGCGAGCGCGTCAGTTGCACAATGCCGCCCTTGCTGGCGCTGTAGGCGGGGCGGTCCTTGCTGCCAAAGTAGCTGTACATCGAGGCCACATTGACGATGCAACCCTGGCGCTGCAGCAGATGCGGCGCAGCGGCCATCGAGGCCTGCATCACGGCGGTCAAATTGGTGTGCATCACCTGCAGGAAGGCCTCTGGCTGGTATTCCTGCGCATGGCGGCTGATGCCCGCTGCGTTGACCAGCGCATCAAGCCGGGGCAGCTCGGCGATCGTCTGACTCAGCTTGGCGCTGTCACAGACATCGAGCTCCAGGCACTGGATGCGGGGATGGCGCGGCGCATGCAGGTCCTGCGCGTCCAGCCCCAGCGCCAGCACGGAGGCGCCGGCATGGGCAAAGTGCAGCGCGGCGCTCGCGCCAATGCCGGAGGTGCCTCCGGTGATGAGAATGACATTTTCTTCGATGGTGGACATTTTTGGTGGTTCCTATGGCCGGTGGTTGCAGCCCGCGCTCGGGCGTGGGCCTGGGCCCGGGCTGATGAGAATCTTGATCTGGGACCGGTCCTGCACCAGCGCTGCAAAGCCGTCGCGCTCCGCCAGCTCCAGCGGCACGGTTTGGGTAATGATGCTGCTGGGGTCAAAGGCGCCGGCCGCGATGAGCCCGATCAACTCCGGGTACACGTCGCGGTAACCGACGCTGGCCACCAGGCTCAGCTCGCGATTGACAGCGTCAAAGGCGTCGAGCCGCGCCTCGGGCATCAGCCCCACCATCACCATGTTTCCGCCTTTGCGCAGCGCGCGCAATGCGCCTTCGAACGTGGTTTGCAGGCCGGCGGCTTCAAAGCTGGTGTCTACGCCCAGGCCCGCAGTGGCCGAGGCAATGGTGTGCCGCAACTCGCGCGGCGTGAGGCCCTTGGCATCGATGGCGTGGCTGGCGCCTGCCTGCGTGGCCATGTGCAGGCGCTCGGGTGATACATCCACCGCAATGATGGTGTGCGCTCCTTGCAGTTTGGCGAGCGTGACCAGCAGCAACCCGATGGGGCCCAGCCCAAAGATGGCGCAACTGGAGCCTGCGGCCAACTGGCTGCGGCGCAGCGCATGCAGCGCGACGGCGGCGGGCTCCAGCACAGCGGCCTGCTCCAGGGTCACCGCATCGGGCAGGCGATGGAGCATATAGCTGGGCACCACGGCAAACTCGGCCATGCCGCCGTCGCCCATCAGCCCGGCAAAACCCATATCGGCGCAGAGGTTGTAGGCGCCGCTGCGGCAGTAGGCGCAGTGGCTGCAGCGGTACTCGGGCTCCACCGCCACCCGGTTACCAACCTGTAGGCCGGTCACCTCGCTGCCCAGCTCGACCACCGTGCCACAGAACTCGTGGCCCAGCGTCAACGGCGCGCTACGCCCCGACACGGCGTGGGCGGTGCCGACCGGGATGGCATGGGGGCCTGATTCGTATTCGTGCAAGTCGCTGCCGCAGATGCCGCAGTACTGCACCGCAATCCGTACTTGCCGGGGGCCGGGGCGTGGGATGGGGATCTGCTCCAGGCGCAGATCCTGGGCGCCATGCCAGCGCAGCGCGCGCATCATGGCGTAGCTCCTGTAGCGGCACGGCGCTGCAGCACCAGCGGCGCCGTTTCCTTCAGGCCCAGCGCGAGCAGCCCGGCCACCAGTGCCCCGGCAGCCGCTATCCACATGGCTACGGGCAGGCCGAAGCGGTCGGCCGCCAGGCCCGCGGCGGTGGGGGCCACAAAGCCGCCCACCAGTTCGCCCGCGCCCATGATGAGGCCCAGCGCCCCCGTCAACACCCGGGGCGGCACGGTTTCAGCCGGGACCGTGGCCATGAAGAGGGTGAAACACCCCAGGCCGGTATAGGTGAAGAACACCACCGCCCCCAGGGCGATGGCCGAATCCCCATAGATCAGCGCGATGGGGCACAGCGCAGCAATCGGTGCAAAGATGGCCAGCGCTGGTTTGCGTCCGATCCGGTCGGAGATGGCAGGTACCGCAAAGCCCCAGAACACCCAGGCCGCTCCCAGGCAGCTCATCACCAAGCCCATGTCGCCCGGCGAAAACGCACGGTACTTGACGAGAAAGGTGGGCGCAAACGAGATGATGATGATGAACCAGGTGAGGAAAAAGCAGCTGATGAGCATGCACAGCAGCACATTGCGCTCGCGCAGCAGGGCCCAGCGGTTGATTGGCGCGGGCTTGGCGTCTGCGGCAGGGACTTCGCCCGGGTGTTCATGCACCCAGCGCCAGATGCACAGCGCGATCAGCATGCCGGGGATGACGGTGACATAAAAGGCTACGCGCCAGCCAAAATGCGTGGCCAGGCCAATGACCACCGGTGGCCCGATCATTGCGCCAATCAGGCCGGCCGACGAGCCCTGCAGCAAGCCCATGTTGAGGCCGCGCCGCGAGGGCGTGGAGCTCTGGATCATCAGGGACTGCGCAATGGGCAGCACCGGCCCTTCGGCCAGGCCCATCAGGGCGCGGAACACCAGCAAGCTGATGAAGCCCGCTACGAGCCCGGACAGGGCCGAGCAGATGGAAAAGCCCAGCACGGACACCACCAGCAAGGCCTTGCGCTTTGCGCGCGAATCGGACCAGGCGCCTGCGATCGCCCCGGAGACGGCCCAGGTCAGTGCCAGGGCCGAGGAGATCATGCCCAGCTGGGTCTGGCTTAGATCGAGCTCGTCTTGCATGAAGGGGAACAGGAAGGACAGCGCCAGGCGGTCAAAGAAGACAAAGCCGAATGTCAGAAAGAGGATCAGCAGCAGCCGGTTCTCATAGGTCCACAGCGCGCGGATGGAGGATGGTTTCATGGCGTTCTCCAGGCTCTGCATCCGTTAGCGGAAGAGCTTTTCGACGGCCTCGGCGCCCAGGCCCACCTTTTCGTAGTGGGCCTTGCACATGGCGATGTAGGAGTGCACATCAAAGTAGCCATCGGGCTTGCCTTGTTCATCCAGCCAGATCAGCGGCCCTTTGACGATGAAGAAGGCCCGCATCGGCTCGGGATGGTCGAAGGCCACCAGCGTGTGGCCTTCGCCGGGGGTCTCGTAGACAAAGTCACCTTGGGTCGCGGTCCAGTCGTGCTCCAGGTAGCCCCATTTGCCCGAGATGGTGTAGGCAAAGACTTCATGGGGGTGGTAGTGGCGATTGACCAGGCCCGCTTTCTTGGCCATCAGGATGTCGCACCACTTGTTTTGTGACGGCGAAATCCACAAAGGGCGGGAGAACACGGTGTCGGTGAACGGCACATACAGGCGCTCGTCTTCCGGCACCGCGTTGGGGGTGTAGACCTCGGGGAGCGCATCGGGCATGAAGGGGTTGGCAATGGGGCTGAGGTGTTGCCAGAACTCGGTGTTGGCTTTGTCGACCATGGTGAATCTCCTTGGGATTGAGGGAAGGGTTGGGGGCGCTGCCATGCAAGGCCTGAGGCGGCATGGAGCGGAAAGGAAGGGGATGCAGCCGATCGCCGCAGTGACGCTGCTGCTTGAGGGGCCCGATGCCCGGAAAGCGGGTGCAACCCTGGGTTACAAGGCCTGCACGAGGGCCGGCCTTGTAACCAGGGCAAGTCAGTTCTTGAGTGGCGTGGGGCTGGGCTCGCTTGCGACGCGCCTCGTGAACGCGTGGTCTGCGCTGGCATCGATCCGCTTGGGCTTCATCCTTGGGTCTCCTGGCCTTCTGTGTTGTATGAAGAGTCCCATTCTGTGGAAAATGCCCCCAGAGTCCTAGGTGGCAGCGCAGCTAGCAGCTATAGCAAAATGGCATAATAATAGTTAAAAATTATTAATATTTCATAAATAAAATGGAATGCCTATGAATTTGCAGCAAATCGAAACCTTTGTCGCGGTGGCAGAAACCGGCAGCTTTAGCAAGGCGGCCCTGTTGTCGGACGCGGCGCAGCCGGCGCTGAGCCGGCAGGTGCGGGCACTGGAGGTGGAGCTGCGTGAGACCTTGCTGATCCGCACCGGGCGCGGTGTGACCTTGACGGAGGCCGGAAGGCGTTTGCTTGAGCACAGCCACACCATCTTGCAGCACGTGGCCCAGGCCAAGGAGGACCTGGGCTGTGAGCGCGATGAACCGGTGGGCCGCATCGTGGTGGGGCTGCCGCCCAGTCTGGCCAGGCGGCTGACGCTGCCGCTGATCCAAGCGTTCGGCAGCAAAATGCCCAAGGCCCGCGTGGCGATCGTCGAGGGCTTCTCCGTTCAGATGGCCGAATGGCTGGCCTCGGGGCGCATGGACCTCGGCCTGGTCTATTCGCCCGAACCCCATCCGCATATCGAGATCAGCCCGGTCCTGCAGGAGGGCCTGTGTCTGGTGGGGCCCGCCAGTACGCTGGGCGCCCGCCCCAGCATCGCATTCAAGGATCTGTCGGAGTTTCCGCTGATCATGCCGCAGTACGGCCAGATCTTTCGCAAGCTGATGGAGGCCCAGGCCAGGCTGTCGCAGGTCAAGCTCAATGTGGTCTGGGAGGTGTCGAGCGTGCCGGCCATCTTGGATTTGGTGCGCGGCGGTTACGGCTATGCGGCCTTGACACGCAGTGCGCTCGACGGGCATGCAGTGGGTGAGCGGCTGGTGGTCGCGCCCATCGAGTCGCCAGCGGTGATGATCAACCTGTGCCTGGCGCAGTCGGCCAAGCGAAAAGCCACGCCCTTGGTGCGTTGCACCGCGGCCGTGTTGCAGGCCCTGACCACCGAGGTCTGTGCGCAGGCCCGGCCCAGCGCGCCCGGCGAGGGCCCCGGCAGCGACAGCGGCATGTCATCGTAATTTTGTGTAGCAATGGGCCAGGTGCCTGGGGGCAGGGCGGCAGCGCTCCTTACAATGCCTGAGCCCTGTGCATAGGCCGCATTTCAGCGGGGTGGGGCGGCCTTGCCGGTCGCTTTGCTGCCACACTCCGCTCGGGTTCTGTGTTGGCACCTCTACAATGCAGTGCAACTGATTCAATGACATGAAGATACTGCTTTGTAACGATGATGGTTATCAGGCGCCCGGCATCGTGGCGTTGCATGATGCATTGCAGGCGGTCGCTGATGTCGAGGTGGTGGCACCAGAACACAACAACAGTGCCAAATCGAATGCGCTGACCTTGCATTCGCCGCTGTATGTGCAGCGCGCAGCCAATGGCTTTCGCTATGTCAATGGCACACCGGCCGACTGCGTACACATTGCGCTGACGGGGCTATTGGGTTATCGGCCCGATTTGGTCATCTCCGGCATCAATAACGGAGCCAATATGGGCGATGACACCATCTACTCCGGCACCGTGGGCGCGGCGATGGAGGGCTATCTGTTCGGTATCCCGGCGATGGCCTTCTCGCAGATCGACAAGGGCTGGGGCGAGCTGGAGTCGGCCGCCAAAAAGGCCTGCGAGCTGGTGCAGCAGTTTGAGGCGGCCAAGCTCGTGACCCTCAAGCCCTGGCTGCTCAATATCAACATTCCCAACCTGCCGTTTGACGAGATCAAGCCGCTCAAGCTCTGCCGTCTGGGACGCCGGCATTCGGCCGAGAAGGTGATCACCCAGACCAGCCCCCGGGGCGAGACCATGTACTGGATCGGCAATGCCGGCCTCGCGCTCGATGATGCCGAAGGCACCGACTTCCATGCGGCGGCGTCCGGCCATATGGCGATCACGCCGCTCAAGGTCGATTTGACCGACCATGACAGCCTCGCTTACTGGGCGCAGACGGCGACCAGCCTGCGCAGCAAGGACCTGGAGGTGCCAGGGTGACCTTGCGCAAGCCAGGCTTTCCTGCCCGCGGTGCCATGCCTGTGAGCACCAAGCCACAGGTCAGCAGCGTGCATCGGCAATGGGCCCGGCTGCCTGCGGAGTTGTCGCCCGTACCGATGGCGGTGCGCGAGTCGCTGGGTCCGGAGAGCGTGGATTTCACCTCGGCGCGCTGGCGCATGGTGCAGCGCCTGGCCGCATCTGGCGTGGAGCACACGCGGGTGCTCAAAGTGATGAATTCCGTGCTGCGCCACCAGTTTGTTGACAGTGCACTGGCGGTTCAAGCCTATGAGGACACCAGTTTGCCTATAGGATTGGGGCAAACCATCTCCAAACCCAGTGTGGTGGCACGGATGTGCGAGCTACTGCTGCAATCGCCTGCAGGGAAAATGGGCCTGGGCCGCATTTTGGAGATTGGCACGGGCTGCGGCTACCAGGCGGCGGTTCTGAGCCTGATGGCCAAGGAGGTGTATACCATTGAGCGGCTGCGTGCGTTGCATGAAAAGGCGCGGGTCAACCTGCGGCCTTTGCGGCTGGCCAATGTGCACCTGATCCTCGGTGATGGCATGCTGGGTTTTGAAAAAGGCGCGCCTTATGCCGGGATCATTGCCGCGGCCGGCGGGGATTCGGTCCCCCAGGCCTGGTGTGACCAACTGGCTGAAGGCGGCCGGCTCGTGGCTCCGGTGATGGGGCCGGGCCAACAACAGGTTTTGCTCGTCGTGGACCGCAGTGCTGATGGATTTCAACGCACGGTTCTGGAGCATGTTCATTTCGTACCCCTAAAATCGGGGCTTGGTTAAGAAGGATAGGTATGTTGGATTCACGTGGTGTTTTGACGTGGGGTGCCAGTGTGGTGGCAGCCATGGTGCTGGCAGGGTGCGGTAGTACATCGCTGAACCAGGCGCCCGTGGAAGATCGGGGCTCTTCGGCAGGCCGCACGCCGACGTCGACCACGGCTACGCCGCCGCGCATCGATCCGGCCACCCTGCCTGGCGCAGAAAACGCCGGCAAGCCCGGTTACTACACCGTCAAGCCCGGTGAGACCTTGATGCGCATTGCCGCTGACAATGGCCAGAACTGGCGCGACATTGCCCGCTGGAGCAATCTGGACAATCCCAATGTGATCGAAGTGGGCCAGGTGCTGCGCGTGGTGCCACCGGTGACCACTACGGCCAGCGCTGCGCCGGCAGCCACAGCGCCTGCGGTGACCGGCGCCAACACGCCAGCGGCTACGCCTGCACCGGCTCCCGCACCTGCAGTAGCGTCTGCACCCGCCGCAGCCGATGGCAACCTGGGCTTTATCTGGCCGTCGTCGGGCACGGTGATTGCGGGCTTTGACGATGCGCGCAACAAGGGCCTGGACATTGGTGGCAAGGCCGGTGACCCGGTCGTGGCCGCCGCTGACGGCCGTGTGATCTATTCGGGTGCCGGCCTGCGCGGCTACGGCAACCTGATCTTGATCAAGCACAACAACACCTACCTGACCGCCTACGCCCACAACCAGACTTTGCTGGTCAAGGACGACCAGGTGGTCAAGAAGGGCCAGAAGATTGCCGAGATGGGCAGCTCCGACGCCGATCGCGTGAAGCTGCACTTTGAGGTGCGCCGCCAGGGCAAGCCGGTCGATCCATCGCGCTACCTGCCTTCCCGCTGATGCCGGGCACTTCTTCGAAGCCGACATCGCCGCCCGCCGACGATGTCGGCTTTTCCCATTTGGACGAGGCCCCATTGTCCTCGGCTGAAGGCGATGAAGAGTCGGCGGAGGTCGAGGCCCAGGCCTGGGAGAGCCGCACGGTCGTAGCTGGGGTGGACGAACATGGCATGCGCCTGGACAAGGCACTGGCGCAGTGGGTGCCCGAGTTCTCGCGCAGCTACCTGCAGGCCTTGCTGCTGCAAGGCGCGGTGCTGGTCAATGGCAAGTCCGGCCTCAAGCCCAGTGCCAAGGTCAAGGCCGGTGACCAGGCGGTGGTCGAGCTGCGTCCCACGCAGCAAAGCCAGGCCTTTTTGCCGCAGGACATTGCGCTCGATGTGGTCTACCAGGACGAGCACCTGCTCATCGTCAACAAGCCCGCCGGCATGGTGGTGCACCCTGCGCCAGGCAACTGGAGCGGCACCTTGCTCAATGCCTTGCTGGCCTACGACGCCAAGGCGGCCCAGCTGCCGCGCGCGGGCATCGTGCACCGGCTCGACAAGGACACCAGTGGCCTGATGGTGGTGGCGCGCGAGCGCCAGACCATGGATGCGCTGGTCAAGCTGATTGCCGCGCGCGATGTGCGCCGCAACTACCTGGCGCTGGGCCACAAGCCCTGGCAGGGCGCGGCGCAGACCTCGGTCAGCCTGCCCATTGGCCGCGACCCGCGCAACCGGCTGCGCATGGCGGCGGTCGATTTGGCCCAGCACCCGGGCAAGCCGGCGCGTACCGATATCCGCCTGCTCGTCAATGGCGAGCAGGGCTGCGCAGTGTTTTGCAGCCTGCACACCGGGCGCACCCACCAGATCCGCGTGCACATGGCCTCGCTCCAGCACCCGCTGCTGGCC
>NZ_KE148617.1:0-1433 GCF_000410635.1 Comamonas sp. B-9 | reverse complement strand
CAGCGGCTGGTATGGAGCGCCAGGCGCTGCATGCGCTGCGGCTGGCCTTTGTGCATCCGGTCACCGGCCAGAGCATGTCCTGGTTCGCGCTGCCGCCTGCCGATATCACCTCGGCGATGGAAAATTGGGATCTTCGGTATAATTTGGCCCAATTGGCCTAAGCGCTGCCCCTGCAGGTCTGGTTTTTGACCAGCGCAAACCCGGAGTTTGCACACTGCAGCGGTGGCGCCCAGTGCCGACGGCTATGGGCGCTTATGCCTGCGCCGTGATCTTGGCCATGCAAACGCGGCCCTCTTGATACGCATTCCTTTGTCTCAACACGCAGCCCGCGCGCTGGCGTGCCAACAGGGATTTATCGCATGCATACTTTGGAAGCAAAACGGGTGCTGGAGACTGCGCTGATCTGCGCGCCCCAGCCCATCACCGTGCGTGAGCTGCGGGGATTGTTTGCCGATGATTTGGGAACGGACACGCTCAAGGTGCTGCTGCAGGAGCTGCAGCTCGACTGGTCACACCGCGGTGTGGAGCTGGTGCAGGTGGCCTCGGGCTGGCGTTTTCAGAGCCGGCCGGAGATGCGCGAGTACCTCGATCGCCTGCACCCGGAAAAGCCCCCCAAGTACTCGCGTGCGACCTTGGAGACCTTGGCCATCATTGCCTACCGGCAGCCGGTGACCCGTGGCGATATCGAAGATATCCGGGGCGTCACCGTCAACAGCTTGATCATCAAGCAGTTGGAGGACCGGGGCTGGGTGGAAGTGATTGGCTACCGGGAGACCATCGGGCGGCCTGCGCTGCTGGCGACCACCCGGCAGTTTCTGGATGACCTGGGTCTGCAGTCGCTGGACCAGCTGCCCGAGTTGGACAGCAGCAACCAGCCGCAGACCATGTTTGACAGCCTGCCGCTGGAGGCTGCGCCGGACGAGGCAGCGCCGCAGGATGCCGGGCCGCCGGATGCCGAGGCTTTTGAGTTGGTGGGCGAGTCGATGCCGATGGCAGCGCCCGCTGGCGATGTGGATGTGTTGGAGAGTTTGCAAGATTTGCAGGACGCGCAGGATTTACAAGACGCGCAGGATGTGCAGACCTCACCGCTAGGTGAGGCTGCCGATGATGAAGATGCTGCCGCCAATCTGGCGGCTGAGGCCCAGGCGGCCAGTGGCGAGGCAGATGCCCCCGCCGCAGCGGCCACACCAAGAGATACGGATCCTCTGGACCGTGTTGACGATGCACATAATTCCGCACTAGGCGGGGTAGAAAAGCAAAAAGATGATGAGTGATACCAGCGATATGAATGCGCCCCAGGACGGAGATAAGGCCTTGCAAGAAGGTGCTGCCCCGTCAGAAAAGCGCCGTGCGCCGCGCAAGCGTGCCGTGCCCGCGCAAGCGGCAGCGGCCGACGAATCCCAGGCGGCGGGCGCCGACGCCGGCGAGGCTGA
>NZ_KE148616.1:9599-15463 GCF_000410635.1 Comamonas sp. B-9 | reverse complement strand
CGCTGATGCAGGCGCACTGGGCGAGCGGCTGGGGCCTGTCGCTGCCCTTCAGCCAGGTGCTGCCCGACTACGCGCGCTACGCGCCCCTGCTGGGCGAGGCCCTGCACGACCCGGTGCCGCAGGCCCGCGACTGGGCGCAGCGCCTGCTGGCCATCAGCAACAGCACCTGGCTCAGCGATGCGCAGTTTGCCCAGCTGCTGGATGCGCTGACGCAGACGCTAACAAGGCCGCCAGCAGCCGCTGGTTGAGCGCATGCTGCCCCGCCTGGGCTGCCGCCAGTGCCTGTGCATCGATGGCCGTGTCCTGCCCGTCACCGGCACTCAGCCAGCGCTTCCACCAGGTGCTGTATTGCCAGGACGAGACATCGCCGGTGATATCGCTGCCCACCAATTGGCCGTCGAGCGCTGCAATGATGCCCAGCGCCTGCGCCTCGCGCATCTGACCCTGGTCCCAGTTCGTGGTGACCACGTCGGTGGCAAACACATCCTTGTCGATGCTGAGGTAAGTGCTTTGGCGCTCGCGCGCCAGGGTTGCCGCCAAGGCATCGGTCAGGGCATCGAGGCTGGGAAATGCGCGAAACGCGACAGACAGGCCCAGGCGCCGCGCCCAGCCGGTATCCACGCCGCAGCTCCAGTAGCTGAGCTTGCCGGCATGCAGCGGGCCCAGGTAGTTCTCCCAGGCGTGGCCGGCGCCAATGTCAGCGGAGGTGATGCCCGCCACATGCACATGCGCAACTGCCGGGTGCATGGCAATGCGCCGCACCCAGGAGCCGCAGTGCACACCCCAGGGAAAGCGCATGTTGTCGGGGTGGTTGTCCAGCACCACCACGCGCAGCGGGCGCGCAGCGGTATAGCCCTGGCGCGCAATGCAGTGCTCGATCAGCAGCCAGGAGACGTGGTGGAAATCGCCACTGCCCATCCAGGCCGTGCCATGCTGCGCGGGCAGCCGGGCCTGCACATGGCGGCGGAACTGCTGGTAGCGGCCCAGCGATGATCCAAAGCGGATCGCCTCCTGCCAGTCGCCCAGCGGCAGGCGCAGCTCGCCGGCCAAGGGGCCAACGGAGCCATCGACATCGAGCACCAAGGGGGTCATCGCTGTTCCTGCCATGCGCGGTCACTTTCAAAATGCCGGGAAAACCGCCGCCCCAAAGCCCGCAGCAGCGGGTTGCGGATGTAGACCGCATGCTGGGTGAACGTGAAACTGGCGCCCAATTGCGCCTTGACCTCGGGATCGGTCCAGCCTGCCACATAGTGTGACAGGCCGCATTCGAGCGCATATTCCAGGTTCAGCATCCAGCTGACAAAGTACAGGTTGGTCTGGCGCGCACGCGGGTAGGACAGGCCGATGTATTTGTCGACCAGGCGCCCGTCATGGGCAAAGCACAGGTTCCAGCCCAGCAAGGCGCCGTCCTGCAGATCGCGGTACTCGAACACCAGACCCTGGTTGCTGGCATCACGCAGCACTGCAGCAAAAAAGCTGCGGCTGAGCTTGTCAAAGTGCAGCGCGCTTTGCGCATACACGGCCTCGAACAGCGCATAGTAGGCATCGACCAGGGCCTCATCGGCAAAGGCCGGGCCGGTGGAAATGCGGCGGATCTGCAGCTGGCTGCGGCTCTTAAGCTTGCGGCGCAGGTCGGAGCGCCGGTTCTTCGACAGCCGCGCCAGGTAGGCATCGATGCTGTCGAAATCGATAGGCACATAGGCCAGCGCCTGGCCTTCGACCAGGATGAAGCCCTGGTGCTGGAGCGCCTGGGCCAGCCGGCGGGCATCGGCATTGTCGGCCGGGGGCAGCAGCGGCGAGTCCTGCGGCAGGTCCTTGACGATGGTCAGCATGCAGCGCCCCGCGTGGCGGCGCAGCTCGCCAGCGAGCTTGTCCATCTCCACCTCCGGGGGCAGCACCAGGTACTCGCTCAAGGTCGAGCCGACAAAATCGGTGCGCAGCCGCAAGCGCTGCGCCAGCCAGGCTCCACCGGGCAGCTGCAGCACCCAGCGCTTGACGGCCGCGTCGGCCGTGGTCAGCAGATCGAAGGGCGCGCGAAAGGCCGGATACGACCGGTCCGAGCGCACCACAAATCCCTCGGGCGGATGCGCGGCAAACTGCCCGATCAGCGCCGAGGGCTCCAACTGGTTGCGCGCAGGGCGCAGTGGCTCGCTCAAGCGCAGGACCGCTTGGCCAGGGTGATCAGCTGGTCGAGCAGCACCAGCGCTTCATCGATCTCGCTGCGGCTGATCATCAGCGACGGCGCGAAGGTGATCACATTCTTGTAGTAGCCGCCCACGTCCAGCACCAGGCCGCGTTGTTGGCCCTGGTATTCGAGCTTGCCCTCGAGGCCCAGATCCACCATCTTGTCGAGCAGCGCCTTGTTGGGGGTAAAGCCGTCTGCCGTGCAGATCTCGGCGCGCAGCGCCAGGCCCATGCCGTCGACATCGCCGATTTCCGGGTGGCGCTTTTGCAGCTGGCGCAGGCCATCGAGGAAATAGGCCCCCGACTCGCGCACCTGGCGGCCAAAGTCCATCTCGTGCGTCATCTTCATCACTTCCAGGCCCAGCGCCGTGCCCAGCGGGTTGGAGGCAAAGGTCGAATGGGTCGAGCCTGGTGGGAACACCGTGGGGTTGATCAACTCTTCACGGGCCCACAGGCCCGACAGCGCGTTCAAGCCATTGGTCAGCGCCTTGGCAAACACCAGCACATCGGGTTTGACGCCAAAGTTCTCCACCGACCACAGCGTGCCGGTGCGCCAGAAGCCCATCTGGATTTCGTCGACTACCATCAACACGCCATGGTCGTCGAGCACCTTCTTGAGGCCCTTGAAGAAATTGGGCGGTGGCACGACGTAGCCGCCGGTGCCCTGGATCGGCTCCACATAGAAGGCCGCGTACTCGCACTGCTGGGTCTTGGGATCCCAGACGGCGTGGTATTCGTTCTCGAACTTGCGCGCAAACTCCTGCACGATGGACTCCGCATATTCTTCGGAGGTCATGCCCTTGGGGCGGCGGAAGGGATAGGGGAAGGGAATGAACTGCGCGCGGTCGCTGAAGTGGCCAAAGCGGCGGCGGTAGCGGTAGCTGGAAGTGATGCTCGACGCACCCAGGGTGCGGCCATGGTAGCCGCCTTCAAACGCGAACATCAGGCTTTTGCCATTGGTGGCATTGCGCACCACCTTGAGCGAATCCTCAATCGCCTGGGCACCGCCCACGTTGAAGTGCACGCGGCCGGGCATGCCCCATTTCTTCTCGGCATCTTGGGCAATGAACTTGGCCAGCTCGATCTTCGTGGGGTGCAGGTACTGGCTGGCCACCTGGGGCAGCTCGCGCAGCTGCTCGATCATCTTGTCTTCCAGCCGCTTGTTCTTGTAGCCGAAGTTGACGGCCGAGTACCACATCTGCAAGTCCAGGTAAGGCGTGCCGGCCTGGTCAAACATGTAGCTGCCCTCGCAGCCGCTGAAGATCTTGGGGGGATTGACGTAGTGAACGGTGTCGCCAAAAGAGCAGTATTGGGCTTCGTCAGCCAGCAGTTGTTCGGTATTGAAAGTCACGGCAAAGGGCTCCAGTTTTGAGTGCCGCCAGTCTGGCCCTGCAATGTTGTGGCTCCGCCTACGTTATTTGTAGGATTGATGGAGATCTTGCCCGCTTGATGGAGCGCGGCCGGCTCCGGGTTTGGTGCTGGCTGGCGCAAGGTGTACCATGATTGCCGACCATGGCCGCCGCACGGGCAGCCGCTGCACTTTGGCCCCTGGCCCCTTCTTCATGAATAGTCCTCACAAACGTTTTTCGATGATTCGCGAGTTCCACCTCGCTGACTGGTTCACCTTGGGCAATGCCGTCTGCGGCGTGGGCGCGCTGTTCTCGGCGATGACCTTTCTGGAGACCTCGGACCGCAGGCACATCTACTTTGCCGCGGCGCTGGTGCTCGCCGCGCTGGTCTTCGATATCTTTGATGGCCGCATTGCGCGCTGGCGGCAAAAGTCATCGGCGATGGGGCGCGAGCTCGATTCGCTCGCCGATGTGATCTCGTTCGGTGTGGCGCCAGCCATCATTGCCTATGCCTGCGGCATGCAAGGCCTGTGGGACCGCATTGTGCTGGGCTACTTTGTGGCCTGCGGCGTCTCGCGCCTGGCGCGCTACAACGTGACCGCAGAATCACTGTCAGAGGGGCCATCGGGCAAGGTGAAGTACTTCGAAGGCACCCCCATCCCCACCTCCATCGTACTGGTCGCGCTGCTCGCGCTGGCCGCCGCGATGAACGCGGTGCGCGCCGATCTGTGGTTTGGCAAGCTGCTGATTGGCGGCTTCACCTTGCACCCGCTGGTGCTGCTGTTTGCGGTCTCGGGCTCGCTGATGATCAGCCGCATCAAGATCCCTAAGCTCTGAGCGAGCTTGGGCGCAAGGCCCAAGCCTGCCTCACATCCCGCGAATATGCTCCACGTGGGCCAGCAGTGAGCGCTTGGCCACTGGCCACAGCCGCTCGGGCGTGTCGGCATAGGCGATGGCCACCCAGTCTTCCGGCGTGCCATCGGGCGCCTGGGCCATGGCATCGCGCACCTTCTCTTCGCGCGCCATGCGGTGCGCATGCAGCTTGGCAATCACCTGCAGCGGCTGGGCCAGCACATAGCCATGGGCCGGCAGGATAAAGCCGATCTGCCCTTGCTCACAGGCCTGGGCCAGCTTGGCCAGCGACGCCAGGTAGAGGCGCATATTGCCGTCGGGCGGGTCCACCACCGTCGTGCTGCCGTTCAGGATATGGTCGCCGCTGAACAGCAGGCCGTCTTCTTCCAGCACCAGGCAGACATGGTTGGCCGCATGGCCGGGCGTATGCAGCACGCGCAGGCTGTGGCTGCGCGCCGGGTCGCTGGGGTGGGCCAGTTGCAGCACCTGGCCGTCGTGCAGCGCTTGGTCCGGCGTGAAATGGCTGCCGGCGCGCGCAGTGCAGGCAGAAGCCAGTCCCCAGATCACCGGTTTGCTGCGCCCTGCCTGGGCCACCAGCGCCTGCAGCGGCGCCGCACCCGGTGAATGGTCGGCATGCGAATGGGTGCAGACGATGGCGCGGATATCGCCCCCGGTGGCGGCCAGGATGCGCGCCAGGTGCGGGTCGTCCTGCGGCTGCGGCTTGGGGCCGGGGTCGACCACGATGTAGCCGGTCTCGGCATCACCGACCAGGTAGGTGTTGGTGCCCGGCCCGGTCATCGTGCCGCCGTTGTCGGCCGTCAGGCGCTGCACGTTCTTCAATAGTGGCACTGGCTGTGCGCTCTGCCAGCCCAGCGCATGGTGCAACTGGCCATCGGGGCAGACCAGGGCCAGCTCGCCATAGGCGGTCTCATGCTCCATAAAGCGCCGCACCTCGCCATCGACCATCGCGCCACGCGGCATCGATTGCCACAGCCACTGGCCCGGCTGCACCTGCTGCAGTGCCTGCAGCACATCGAGCAGCGCCTGCACCGTGGGGTAGGCGGCCAGACGCTCCAGCGTGACCCGGGTGGGGAACATCACCGTCATCTGCCCATCGGCTGCGCGCTGCAAGGCCTGCGCGGGGTGCACCCACAGCGCCTCGAACTGTTCGGTGTCGTCGGTGACCGGCTCCTGGCCCTCGGGCATGCGCGCGACGAAGAAAGGCACATCAAAGCGGATCGGTATCTCCTGCGCCGCTGTCCAGCGCGCCAGCGGCCACAGCATATCGGCCGCCAAGGTCAGGCCCAGCGCTGCGCATTGCGGCAGCAGCGGCTGGCTGCGGTCCATGCCCGCCACCTCGGCCTGGCTGGCCCAGCGGCCATCGGCATGGCGGGCCAGCAGCACGCCCATCTCCTCCAGGCTCTCGCGGATGGCGGCCTGGGCATAGGTCAGCTCCTCGGTGGTCTGAGCCGTGCGGCG
>NZ_KE148616.1:434-9561 GCF_000410635.1 Comamonas sp. B-9 | reverse complement strand
CATCGCTGGCATCGACCGCGCCACCGGGGAACACATAGTGCCCGGCCGCAAAACGGGCCTGGTCCGAGCGGCGCGACATCAGCACCTCCAGCCGCGTCGCACCCGGCCCGGCCTGGGGGTCTGGCGCATCGCGCAGAAACAAGGCCGTGGCGGCTGCGCGGGCCGGAGCGGGCTCGCGTTGCGCATGGAGGAGCTGGCTGGTACGGGTCATGGGGCCATTATCAACACTTGCATGGCCGGGCTGTGTCACCCGCAGGGCGGGCGGGGCGGACGCGTTTCGAGCTGGCCCCAGACTGTCCGCATCTGCAACCTCGGGGCGGGCTACGAGTAACAGGTTCTTACGCCCTCTGCCCCGTTGCGCATCCAGGCGGGCCCAAAAAGCGATAATGGGCGGATGGACATCCGTTTTACCAAGATGCAAGGCGCCGGCAATGATTTTGTCGTGCTCGACGAGACCGCTGGCCCGCTGGGTTTGCGTGCCGACCAGTACCGCTTTCTGGCCGACCGCCATTTTGGCGTGGGTGCCGACCAGATCCTGACGGTGCGGCCCTCGCCCGCCCCTGGGATCGATTTCGAATACCTGATCCACAACGCCGATGGCGGCGAGGTGGAGCAATGCGGCAATGGCGCGCGCTGTTTTGCCCGTTTTGTGTATGACAAGGGCCTGACCGACAAGCGCGCCATCCGGGTCCAGACCCAAAAAGGCGTGATCGCCCCCGAGCTGATGGCCGATGGCCGGGTCACCGTGAACATGGGCCAGCCCCGCCTGGTGCCCGAAGACGTCCCCTTCAACACCAGCGGCCTCACGCCGGTGGCCCAGCACCACACGCAGAAATGGCCGCTGGCGCTGCAGGTGCCGGTCGATCCAACTACCGTGTTCATCGTGCCCGTGTCCATGGGCAACCCGCATGCGGTGATGCTGGTCGATGATGTGGATACCGCGCCGGTCGAATCCCAGGGCCCGGTGCTGGAGTCCCACCCCCGCTTTCCCGAGCGCGTGAATGTCGGCTTTTTGCAGGTACAAACAGCGCAGCAGGTGCGGCTGCGGGTGTTCGAGCGCGGCACCGGCGAGACCCTGGCCTGCGGCACCGGCGCCTGCGCGGCGGTGGTGGCCGGCATCAGGCTGGGACTGCTGCAAAGCCCGGTCGATGTGCAGACCCGGGGCGGCCTGCTGACCATTGCCTGGAGCGGCCAGGCCGCCGACCCGGTGATGATGACCGGCCCGGCCACGACCGTGTTCGAAGGCGAGATCAGCATTCCGGACTAGACACAGCGCGGCATACTGCGGTGACCGAACGAGGAGACGGCGAACAGCCGATACGAGAGAGACCGATGAGCGCAAACAACAACCAGGTTCCCCCCATTACCGAAGAAGACATCGCCGAGTTCCTGGTGCAGACACCGGATTTCTTCGAGCGCCAGGCCCAGGTACTGACCGGCGTGCACATGGTCAGCCCCTATGGCAACCGCACCGTCAGCCTGCAGGAGCGCCAGGCCGAGATGCTGCGCGACAAGATCAAGGGCCTGGAGCACCGCATCATGGACATGATGCGCAACGGCAGCCAGAACCACCACACCATCGACCGCATCCACCACTGGACCTGCGATGTGGTCAAGACCCGCAACCCGCTGCAGCTGCCCGAGGTGATTGCCGAGAGCCTGATGCAGCACTTCGAGGTGCCCCAGGTCGCGCTGCGCCTGTGGGATGTGGCCGAAACCTACCTGAACGAGCCCTTTGCCCAGGGCGTGAGCGCCGATGCCTGCAGCTTTGCCAGCTCGCTGTCCACGCCCTACTGCGGCCCCAATGTTGGCGTCGAGCCCGCCGGCTGGCTGCCCGACAGCGCCCAGGTGCAGTCGGTGGTGCTGCTGCCGCTGCGCGATGGCGCCATTTTGGGCGACACCCCCGCCTGGGGCCTGCTGGTGCTGGGCTCGCCCGATCCGGCCCGCTTCCAGGCCGACATGGACACCGATCTGCTCGAGCGCATTGGCGAGATCGCCGCCAGCGTGCTCTGCCGCCTGCGCTAGTTCCCATGGACACCGCCGCGCTCAGCGCCCCCATGCTCCAGTACCTGGAGCATGTGCGCGTGCAAAAGCGGCTGGCGCCACGCACCCACACGCTCTACACGCTGGATTTGCAGCGCCTGTCGGCCATGGCCGCCGAGGCCCAGACCGAGGTGCTGCAGCTCGGCCCCCAGCATATCCGCCGCTTTGTCGTGCAGATGCATGCGGCAGGCCGCAGCGGCCGGGGCATTGCGCTGATCCTGAGCGGCTGGCGCGGCTTTTTTACCTGGGCCGGCCGCGAAGGCCTGGTCGAGCGCAACCCGGTGCAGGATGTGCGCGCCCCCAAATCCCCCAAGCCACTGCCCAAGGCCTTGTCGGTCGACGATGCGGTGCGCTTTGCCGAAACCAGCCAGGCCCAGGGCGACCCCTGGGTGCAGGCGCGTGACAGCGCGATGGTCGAGCTGCTCTATGGCAGCGGCCTGCGTGTGGGCGAGCTGGTGGGCCTCGATACCGCTGCCAGCGTCCAGGCGCTGGGCTGGATCGATAGGGACGCAGCCGAGGCCCATGTGCTGGGCAAGGGCAGCAAGCGCCGTGTGGTGCCGGTGGGCAAGGCGGCCCTGGCCGCGCTGCAGGCCTGGCTGGCCGTGCGCGACCAGGTGGCGCCCTGTGATGCGGCCTTGTTCATCGGCGTGCGCGGCGCCCGCCTGTCGGCCGCCAGCGTCTGGCAGCGCCTGCGCGAGCGCAGCCTGGTCGCCGGCATGACCACCCCCGTGCACCCGCACATGCTGCGCCACTCCTTTGCCAGCCATGTGCTGCAGTCCAGCCAGGATTTGCGCGCCGTGCAGGAGCTGTTGGGCCATGCCAGCATCACCACCACCCAGGTCTACACCCGGCTGGATTTTCAGCACCTGGCCCAGGTCTACGACCAGGCCCATCCGCGCGCGCGCAAAAAGGACTGATTCCGCAGAGTTCAAAAAGACAAAACGGCCACCGATCTACATCGGTGGCCGTTTTATCCATTATCAAAGTGTGAAGTCTGCCGATAAGCCGGATTCTGTGCACCTGGGTTGCCCCAGGCGTGACCGCCATTACTCTGGGCCGGGTGTCGCCACCACGGCTCGACGCTACCTACCCGCCAACTCTGCGGAACCACATCAACGCTGGCCTACTTGGTATTGCTGCGCGTAGAGATTGCCCGTTTCACCCCGGGTGGTTTACCTTGCGGTACGCCCCCCGGACTCGTCTCTGTTGCTCTGATCCTCACCTCACGGTGGGCAGCCGTTAGCTGCTACGCTGTCCTGTGCAGTCCGGACGTTCCTCCAGTGCGGCCTTTCGGCACTTGCACCAGCGGCGGTCTGGCAGGCTTCACAGGCGTGATTATTCCACCGAATCACGCCTGCCCGCGCGAGTCGTCCAAAAACTGCAGGCCGCCGCCGGGGATAAGGCCCATCGCTATGTATCGCCGCCCTACTCGTCCACCGCGCTGCTGAACTCACGCCGGAACTGCTCGGGCGGCATGCCCGCTGCGCGCTGGAACATCGCGATAAAGGCCGAGGCCGTGCTGTACCCCAGGTCAAAGGCAATCTCCTGCACCGCCCGGCCCTGGCCCAGCGCATCCACCGCGCAAAGGTGGCGCAGGCGCTGGCGCCATTCGGCCAGGCCCATGCCCAGCTCCTGGTGGCAGTGGCGCGCCAGGGTGCGCTCGGTCATATGCACCGAGGCCGCCCACTCGGCCATCGTGCGGCGGCTGCCGGGCTCGGCCTTGAGGGCATCGAGCACGCTGACGAGCGCCCGGGTCTGGGCGGCGGGCAAAAAACTGTGCTCCGAGGGCGCCAGCCGCAGCTGGTCCACCATCACTTCGGCCAGGCGCAGGTCCTCGGTCGTCGCGGGCCGGCGTATGTCGCGCTGGGCCAGATCGGCCAGGATGCTGCGCACGATGGCGCTGATGCGCAGAATGCAGGCCTGCTGGGGCAGGCCCGTGCACAGCGCTGGCTGCACATAAAACGAGCGGTAGACGGCAGCCTGCGGCACATAGCAGTTGTGCTCGACGGCCGGCGGTATCCAGATGCCGTACTGCGGCGGCGCCACCAGCTGCCGGCCCTGGGTGACGATGGTCATCGTGCCATGCGAGGTGTAGTTCAGGTGGCCCAGCCGGTGGCGGTGCGCGTCGGCAAAACTGCCGGCGGCAAACTCGTCGTAGCGCACCAGATAGGGTGCGGTCTCCTGGTCCACGTCGTAGATCTTCAGTGCCTGGCCTGTCGCCATCGTGGCTCCTTGCAGCATCCGGCCAGCGCAACATGTCTGGCTTGGTGCATCAAATGTCTGATTACAGCTATAGGCTTTAAACCTGCCACGGCGATGATAGCAGCCAGACGTTTTTAAGTTCTACTCCCATGCAATACCTGTATCCGCTGCTCGCGGTCTTGATCTGGTCGGGCAACACCGTCGTCAGCAAACAAGCCGCTGGCGCCATCGCCCCCATTGAAATCGGCTTTCTGCGCTGGGTGCTGGCGGTGCTGCTGGTTACCCCCGTGCTGCTGCCGGCGGTCTGGCGCAACCGCGAGGCCATCCGGGGCCATGCCGGCCAGATCCTGGTGCTGGGCATTTTGGGCATGGTGGTCTACCAAAGCTGTGCCTACTTTGCCGCCGCCTACACGACGGCCACGCACATGGGCATCATCCTGACCCTGTCGCCGCTGGTGGTGCTGGGCATCTGCGTGGGCCTGCTCGGCCAAGTGCTGACGGCCGGTGGCGCCATCGGCTCGGTGCTGGCCTTTGCCGGGGTGGTGCTGGTGATCAGCGAGGGGCATCCGGCATCGCTGCTGGAACAAGGCATCAACCGGGGCGATCTGCTGATGCTGCTGGCCTGCCTGGCCTATGCGGCCTACAACATCCTGCTCAAGCGCTGGGCCATGCCGCGCGTGCCCAGCTGGCAGCTGCTGTACCTGCAGATGGTGGTGGCCATGTTCGCGCAGCTGCCGTTCTACCTGGCCTCGCCCAAGGTCGGCCTCAACGCAGACAACTGGTACCTGGTTGCCTATGCCGGCACCATGGCCTCCATCGTCGCCACCTGGATGTGGATGACCGCCGTCGCCAAGCTCGGGCCCAGCCGCTCGATCATGTTCTTCAACCTGACCCCGCTGCTGACGGCGCTGATCGCCTCGGCCTGGGCCAAGGAGCAGCTGCACAGCTACCTGTGGATCGGCGGCGCGATGACCATCTTGGGCGTGCTGCTGGCCGAGCTGTGGAAAACACCACTGCGCCGCGCCAGGGACGCGGCCAGCAGAGCCGCCTGATCTGTCAGCCCATCGACAAAAGGTCGTAGATGATCCTGGCCATCAGCGCCAGCAGGCCAGCGACCGATACCAGCATCAGCCAGGGCGCCCAGACCTTGTCGCGCCAGGAAAAGCCCAGCAGCAGGCTGACGCAGCAGACGCCCAGCAGAACCAGGGTGGTGTTGAAACTCAGCAAACGGCCTCCTTGCACAGCAATAACGTTCAGTGCCCATCTTGGGCCGATGGCTGCAGGCGGTATTGACGGCTATCAAGGAAAGGCCGGTGGGCGGGTGTCTGTAGTCCCATGTCGTTAAGAACATCCTGGGCATATTGATATTCCAGCCGGAATGATCAACTGCGTCACAATGGTTCGGCTATTTCCACCCCCTTGTTCATCCCGATCCGCTGGAGGCTCCATGAAAGTTGAGAATATTCTGCACACCATTGGCAACACGCCGGTGGTCCATATCAACCGCCTGTTTGGCGCAGGTGCCCAGGTCTGGATCAAGTCCGAGCGCAGCAACCCGGGCGGCTCCATCAAGGACCGCATCGCGCTGGCGATGATCGAAGATGCCGAAAAGACCGGCGCGCTCAAGCCCGGCGGCACCATCATCGAGCCCACCAGCGGCAACACCGGTGTGGGCCTGGCGCTGGTCGCTGCCGTCAAAGGCTACAAGCTCATCCTGGTGATGCCCGAGAGCATGTCCATCGAGCGCCGCCGCCTGATGCTGGCCTATGGCGCCAGCTTTGACCTGACGCCCAAGGAAAAGGGCATGAAGGGCGCGATCGCCCGCGCCGAAGAGCTGGCCGCGCAGACCCCGGGTTCGTGGATTCCGCAGCAGTTCGAAAACCCCGCCAACACCGCCGTGCATGAGCGCACCACCGCGCAGGAAGTGCTGGCCGATTTCCCCGATGGCCTCGATGTACTGATCACCGGCGTGGGCACCGGCGGCCACCTCTCGGGCGTGGCCCATGTGCTCAAGGCCAAGTTCCCGCAGCTCAAGGTCTATGCGGTGGAGCCCACGGCCTCGCCCGTCATCTCGGGCGGCCAGCCAGCGCCGCACCCGATCCAGGGCATTGGTGCCGGCTTTATCCCGCGCAACCTGGACACCAGCGTGCTCGACGGCGTGATCCAGGTCGATGCCGAACCCGCCCGTGAGTACGCCCGCCGCGCAGCCCGCGAGGAAGGCCTGCTGGTCGGCATCTCGTCCGGCGCCACGCTGGCCGCCATTGCGCAAAAGCTGCCCGAGCTGCCACCCAACGCCAAGGTGCTCGGCTTTGCCTATGACACCGGTGAGCGCTACCTGTCGGTAGAGGGCTTTCTGCCCGCCTGATCCCCCGCTGATGGCGGGCGGCAGGCCATGGTGCCTGCGCCAGGCCCCAAGCAAAAGCCGCTCCGAGGAGCGGCTTTTGCTTGGGGCAGCGAGGCTTACTTGGCCACCACCACGCCAGCGTCCGAGGTCTCCTGCGCGATGGCTTGGGCCACCTTGCTCACGCCCGAGCGCTTGCGCCAGGCCGACCAGGTCACGGCAGCGAGCAGGAACAGGCTGATGCAGACAAAGGTCGCGCTGATGGGGCGCTGCATGAAGACCATCATGTCGCCACGGGACAGCAGCAGCGCACGGCGGAAGTTCTCCTCCATCATGGGCCCCAGCACAAAGCCCAGCATGATCGGCGCGACCGAGAAATCCAGCACCATCAAGATGGCGCCGATGATGCCAAAGGCCAGCACCTCCCAGATGTGGAACAGGCTGTTTTGCGTGGTGAACACACCGACAGCAATGAAGAACATCGCCGAGGGGAACAGGTACTTGTAAGGCACGGCCAGCATCTTGACCCAGACGCCGATCAGCGGCACGTTCAGAATCATCAGGATCACGTTACCGATCCAGAAGCTGGCGATCAGGCCCCAGAAAATGTCCGGATGCTCGGTGATCAGCTGAGGACCAGGCTGAATGCCCTGGATCAGCAGCGCGCCCAGCAGCAGCGCCATCACGGCGTCACCGGGGATGCCCAGACTCATGGTCGGGATGAAGTCCACCTGGGTTTTCGAGTGCGCGGAGGCCTCGGGGGCTGTCACGCCAGCGATCATGCCGGTACCAAAACGGCTCGGATCCTTGGCCACCTTTTGCTCCAGCGCATAGGCGATGAAGGTGGTGATGGTCGGGCCCGTGCCGGGCATGGCACCAAACAAGGTGCCCACGGCCGTGCCGCGCACCATCGGCCAGAAGGCTTCCTTGAGCTCAGCCATCGAGGGACGCATGTCACGGATGCGCATCTTGGTGTTGCTGGTGATCGCCTTCATCTTGTTGACGTTGAGCAGGAAGTCGGCGATACCGAACAAGCCCATCGCCACCGCCACCATCTCCAGGCCGTCGCTCAGGTCCGGAATGTCGAACGCAAAGCGGAAGGTGCCGCTGTTCACGTCGGTGCCGACGATGCCGCAGAGCAGGCCGAACAAGGTCATGGCCACGCCCTTGAGGGGCGAGCCGCGCGACATGGTCGAGCCAGCGAGCAGGCCCAGCAGCATGATGGAGAACAGTTCGGCCGGGCCAAACTTGAACGCGATCGTGGTCAGCAGCGGCGAGGCAAAGATCATCACAATGATGCCGACCGAGGCCGCAAAGAACGAGCAGATCATCGTGATCCCGAGCGCCGTTCCACCCTTGCCCTTCTTGGTCATCGGGTAGCCGTCCAGGCAGGTCACGGCATGGGGCGGGTGCGATGGCAGGTTCAGCAAGATGGCGCCAATGGCGCCGCCGTACTGGGAGCCGTAGAAGATACCGGCCAGCATCAAGATGGCAGGCACCGGATGCATGGTGTAGGTCAGTGGCAGCAGAATGGAGATCGCCGACAGCGCGCCCATGCCCGGCAGCACGCCGATCAGGTTGCCCACCAGCACGCCGAAAAACGACCACATCAGGTTATGGCCCTGGAAGGCGATACCAAAGCCGTACCAAAGGTCTTGCAGTGCTTGTCCCATGGCTTACATCCCCCACCTGACCAGCGGCATCTGCACCTGCAGCGCCCACCAGAAAATCACCACGGCGACAATCATCATCGACATGGCCAGCACAAAGCAGGCCATCACGCTGTTGCTGCGGTCACCCAACGCGCAGATGAAGACGATGGCAAAGGTCGCTGGCAGCAGGCCCAGGTATTCGCCACAGAAGTAAAAGGCAATGGTGCCCAAGATGATGCAAGCGGCGCCCCGGAAATCGGGAATCTCATGCTTGTGTCCCACCAGCGCCGCCTCGTCGCCGGGGCCTTTTTTCTTGGCGTTCAGCGCGATCAGCACGCCCGTCAGCGCCAGCAGAATGCCGACCGCAAACGGAAAGTAGCCAGGCCCCATGTGGGCCAGCGAGCCGATGTTGTAGCTTTGCGCCGCGTAGGCCGCGCTGCCACCGAGCAGGATCATCAGCGCGCCGCCGTAGTAATCCTTGTTGTAGCTCTTGCCGCCGGCGCTCATGGCCGCTCCTTGGCGGGCGCCCGGCGCCCCTGCACACCCGCAAGGGTGGACCTGTATTGACTCATGCTCGTCTCCTTTTCTTACAACTTGCGCGGAAAGTCTAGAAAACGAAGCTGCCAAACAGCTGCCAAATGTCGGATGGCGCCGCAAAATACGTAAATCTACTTAGCGAAAACAGTCCCGCAAAGGACAGTGCGCTCAGGCGCGATCGCGGGCCACGGGCAGGCGCACGAGGGCGCTCAGCCCCCGGCCGGCAACGCCATCGCGGGCCTCGCCATCGTCCAGCAGCAGCTCGCCATGGAAGCGCTGCACATAGGCCCGGGCAATGGCCAGGCCCAGGCCCGATCCGTCCGGCGCCAGTGCGGCATCAGGCTGCAAGCGG
>NZ_KE148616.1:0-340 GCF_000410635.1 Comamonas sp. B-9 | reverse complement strand
CGCTGCACCGACACATTGATGCGGCCCTGGGCTGGCGTGTAGGCAATCGCGTTGTGCACCAGGTTGGCCAGCAGCTCATAGACGGCGGTGGCGGGGGCCTGCACTGCTGCGGCCATAGCGGCGCCCGGGTCGGCCTCGCCTTCGGCATCGACCTCAAAATCCTGGCCGCGCACATCGATCCAGCCCAGGTCCTGCTGCTTGTCCAGCGCCAGCGGCAGGTAGGCCAGCACCACCTCGCGCGCCACCGCATTGGCGTCGCAGACCTCGCCCTCCCGCGCCAGCTGCGCGGCAGGCTGGCTGGCATGGGCCAGCGCCAGCAGTTGCTCGGACACGCGGCGGC
>NZ_APCR01000078.1:0-5071 GCF_000410635.1 Comamonas sp. B-9 | reverse complement strand
CATTGTGCGCTGCGCTGCGCGCGGGCGGCACAATCGGCGCGGGCCGGGGCGCTGCGCTGGTGGCAGCGCGGTTTGCAGCCGATGCACCGTCGAGCGCAGGCACCGGGTTCAGCGCCGCCTCGAGCAAGGCTTTCTTGAAGGCGGCAATCTCCGCCTCATCGACCGGGTCCATGCCCAGCGGCACCGGCACCACGGCCGGCTGGGGCGCGGTGACCACACTGGGGGCCTTGGAGCTGGTGACACCCAGCTGGGCATTGAGGCGCCAGTAGACCGAGGTGATCACGATCTCGAAACGGGTCTTGGCCGAGTAGGCGATCAAGGCCTCGATCTGGGTGAGCTTGTCGGGCGAGGCGCAGTGCTGCTGCGCCAGGTCCACCATCACGATGAACTGCGTGGCACGCTTGTCCAGCGCCAGCACCTTGAATTTGTAACCTGCCGACAGAATGCCCGAGCGCACCATCGACTCGCGCACGGCCGAATACACCATCTCCCGGCGGGCCGAGCGCTCACCGGGGCGGGGCGCTGCGCTGTCGTGCTGCGGTGCCGCAGCCATGGGCTTGGCGGCCACCAAGGGGCTCTGGGCGGCCAGCATATCGTGCTGGCTCACACCCAGCGGTTCGGCAAACATGGTTTGCGGCCCCAGGGGCGCAAAAGCCGATTTTTTTTCTGGTCGACTGAACCATTTGGCAAATATAGACATGCCACTCCCTACCCTGATCAGAATTTGAGCCGCAGACACAGGCCTTGGGGGATATGGCCTCGCCGGCCGCATCCCGCCTTGCAGGCCCGCAAACCTGGGGTTGGCTGGGTCTGTATCCGCGACTCTCTTATGGTCACCCGTTTCATCACGCAACAGGCGTTTGTAATTGTAGGAAGGAGTATTGCATACCCTGGTCAGAAAAGCGCGCGCGATTTGACCAATGCCAAGCTTTTATGTTGCGGCGACGCGGCGTTTGCGGTTGCCAAGGCGCTTGGCCAGCACCGATCCGGCCGCCATCGCCAGCGCGACGGCCACCGTGGGCTGGCGGTTGCACAGCTCGGTAAAGCGAATGCTCGACAGCCCCCAGAGGCGGCAACCGGCCACCGCCTGCACAGTGGCATTGCGCGGCTGGTGCGAGAAGAACGCGCCTTCGCCGACAATGGAGCCCGCGCCGACGATCGCCAGGCGAATGCGCTGCTTTTCGTCCTCGAAATGCACGCTGAGGCTGCCGCTTTCGACGAAAAACAGGGTGCGCTCCTGCGTGCCTTGCTGAAACAGCACCTGCGATGCCGCCAGCTGGGTCTGCGTCAGGTACGGGGCCAGGATCTCCCACTGCGCAGCCGTCAGCGGGTTGATCATGCTTTCCTCGTCCTGGCAGTTGTTAATGGCTGTTACCAGGGGCTTGATGTCATTGGCGCTACTGAACATGAAATCCTCCTCCGCAATCCTGGCGGTGGATCCACCAGTGATCTATCGAAATTCCTAATCCAAGAAATCTACCCGAGTGGCTGCACAATGGCTGGGCGGCGGGGCAAAAATTTGTAAGAAGTATCGCCCAGCCCACAATTCCTGACCAAGCACGCCGCCTCCCACCTTCTCTCCTAGACGTTTTTCAGATTCCATGCATGCATTACTAGAGGCCATCGCCACCATGCCCGCGAGCCAGCAGGCGCAACGCCTCTTCCACGGCCGGGGCGGCCTGTTTCCCGGTTGCGAACACCTGTCGCTGGACCTGTACCCACCGGCGGTGGTGCTGACCAGCTTTGCGCCGCTGGCCGATGAGGCGCTGCAAAGCGTGGGCGATGCGCTGCAGCAGCGCTGGCAGCAGCTCTACCCGGGCGAGCCGCTGACCTGGGTCTACCAGTGCCGGGCGCTGGGCGCGGCCGAGACCCGCCTGGTCCAGGGCAGCCTGCCCGAGCCCCATACGGTGCAGGAAGACGATGCCCGTTACCTGGTGCATGTGCTGCGCGGGCAAAACCATGGTCTCTTTCTGGACATGGCCGAGGGCCGGCGCTGGGTGCGCCAGTTCATCGCGCGCCAGCCCGATCCCGAGCGCTGCACCGTGCTCAACCTGTTTGCCTATACCTGCGCCTTTTCGGTGGCGGCGCTGCAGGCAGGCGCCGGCCAGGTGGTCAATATCGACATGAGCAAGGCGGCCTTGGCCAGCGGCCAGCAGAACCACCGCCTCAACCAGCTCGCAGGCGGCCAGTTCTGGGGCCATGACATTTTCAGCAGCTGGGGCAAGATCACCCGCACCGGGCCTTACCAGCTGGTGATCATGGACCCGCCCAGCTACCAAAAGGGCAGCTTTGTCGCCACCAAGGACTACGCACGCCTGATCAAGCGCCTGCCCGATCTGCTGGCGCCCGGCGGCTTTGCGCTGCTCTGCCTCAACGCCCCCGAGCTGCCGCTGGCCTTCTTGCAAGACCAGATGGCTGCGCTGGCGCCGGAGCTGGAGTTCATCGAGCAGGTGGCCAACCCGACGATCTTTGCCGATGTCTCGCCCGACCGGGCGCTCAAGGTGCTGGCCTACCGCATGCCCAGCTGAGGCTGGGCCGCTGGTTCAGCGGTTTAGAGCCGGTAACACGATCCAGCAAACCGAAGGTTTGCGGTTGAGACTGGGCGCCCCCGACTAGGCGTCCTGCCGCAGGCAGTACTGTAGTACGACAAGGCAGGGCAACGACGTATCAAGGGTTGTGTTAACGGCTCTTAGTCGATGACGACCAGCTTGCCGCGCATCGGCTCGGCATGGGTGGGGAAGGAGCAGAAATAGGTGTAGTCCTCACCCTGGCGCAGGCGCTCGACCGGGAAGCTCACGGAGGCATGCTCGCCGCCCGACAGCATCTGGGTGGCAGCCAGCACGCGGGCATCGCCCCGGCTGAGCCAGGCGCGCTCGGGGCCCGAGCGCTGGCCTTCGCGGATCACCGCCTCGGTGTCCTGGCTGCGCGTCAGCACCCAGTTGTGGCCCGCTTCCTGCCAAGGCTTTTTGCCGGTGTGCAGCAGGTGCACGGTGAACTGTGCGCAGCGCTTGCTCACGCGCAGCTCGGTCAGGTCAAACTTTTTTCCGGGCTGGCCTTGTACATGAGCTTCACAGACCGGGGCCGGCGCCGTGGCGGGCGCGGCGGGCTGTGCGAAGGCGGCGCTGCTGGCGCCCAGGGTGGCGGCGCAAAGGGCAAGATGGTGCAAGGAAAACGTCATGGTGGATCGCTTGGGTGGTTGAGAAAGAAGAAGCAGGCGGTGGATCCCTCTGGCCGCTCAGCGCAGCAGGCCATCCACCATCACCTGCGGAATGCCGCGCGAGCAGGGCTCGACACGGGCCCGCACGCCATAGACACGGGCCAGCAGTTCGGGGTGGATCGCGTCGCTGGGCAGGCCATCGGCCTGCAGCTCGCCGTTTTTCAGCACCAGCACGCGGTCGGCATGGCGCAGCGCCAGGCCCAGGTCATGCAGGACCACCAGCGTGACCATGCCGCAGCGGCGAGTCTGCTCGCCCACCAGTTCCATCACATGGAACTGGTGGTTCAAATCCAGCGCCGACAGCGGCTCATCGAGCATCAGCACCTGGGGCTGGCGGATCAGCGCCTGCGCCAGGCCGGCCAGTTGCGCCTGCCCGCCCGAGAGCTCATCGAGGTGGCGCATGGCCAGGTGGTCAATGCCCAGCAGTTGCAGCAGCGCCGCGCACTGCATGACGGCATCCTGTGCCGGGTCGGTGCCTATACGCAGGCTGTGGGGCGAAGCCTTGCGCGCGGCCATCAGCGATTCGATCACGCGCAAATGCACGGCCGCCGGCAAGGCCTGGGGCTGGTAGACCACGCGCCGGGCGCGCTCGGCCAGGCTGGCCTGGTCCAGCGACTGCCCTTGCAGGCGCACCTGGCCGCTGGCACGGGTCAGGCCCGCCAGCGCCCGCAAAAAGGTCGATTTGCCACTGCCATTGGGCCCCAGCACCACGGTGACCTGGCCCGGCTGCAGATCGGCCAGCGACAGCCCCGGGATGACCACGCGCCGGCCATAGGCCACCTGCAGTCCGCTGATCTGCAAACCACCCGCGCTCATGCCCGCCCCCGGGTGCGCAGCACAATGGCCAAAAAGAAGGGAATGCCCACCAGCGAGGTGACAATGCCCACCGGCACGATGACGCCCGGCACCAGCGCCTTGGAAGCGACGGAGGCCAGCGACAGCACCAGCGCGCCGGTCAAGGCCGAGGCCGGCAGGTAAAAACGGTGGTCATCGCCCACCAGCCGGCGCGCTATATGGGGTGCGACCAGGCCAATAAAGCCGATGCTGCCGACAAAGGCCACCGACAGGGCGGCCAGCAGGCTGATGCGCAGCAGCGCACCCAGGCGCAGGCGCCGCACATCCACGCCAAAGCTGGCCGCGCGGTCTTCCCCCAGGCGCAGCGCGGTCAGCCGCCAGGCATTGCGCATCGACAGCGGCAGCACGACCACCAGGGCCAAGGCCAGCGCACCCAGCTTGGGCCAGGTCGCGCGCGAGAGGCTGCCCATGGTCCAGAACACCAGGCCCTGCAAGGCCTCGGCCGTGGCCACAAACTGCAGCAAGGACACCAGCGCATTGAAGCTGAACACCAGCGCAATGCCAAACAGCACCACGCCGGTGGCGCTCATGCCGCCCCAGCGGGCCACCAGATCGAGCAGCAAGGCCGAGGCCATTGCAAACACAAAGGCATTGGCCGGCACCGCCCAGGATGCGGGCACGCCCGGCAGGCTCCAGTCCAGCACAATCGCCAGCGCTGCGCCAAAGGCAGCGGCCGACGACAGCCCCAAGGTAAAAGGGCTGGCCAGCGGATTGGCCAGCACGGTCTGCATCTCGGCGCCCGCCAGGCCCAGCGCCAGGCCGACGGCGACTGCCATCAAGGCGTAGGGCAGGCGAATGTCCCAGACAATCACGCGCAGCGCTGGCGGCGCGGCATCGGGCGTGTACAGGGTCTGCAGCAGCTGCGGCAGCGCCAGGCCCGAGGGGCCGGTGGTGAAGTCAAACAGCAGGGCCGCGACAATCGCGCCGGCCAGCAGCGCCAGCACCAAAAGGCGCCAGCCCGTCAAGCGGCGGTAGGCCTGGGCGCGCTGGCCGGCCTGG